>DZAQ01000217.1 GCA_022729615.1 Sulfurovum sp. | reverse complement strand
TTTTCATAAATTCAATTATATTTCAATTTGAAATATTTTATGTATTTTATTTCATTTTGTCATATTATTTGAGGATGATTATACATTTGGATCTCGATACATTCTTCTGTTCATGCGAGAGACTCAAAAACCCCTCTCTGATCGGCAAAAAGATGGCCGTTGGCGGACGAGGCGACCCCTTTATCTTTGATCGCAAACCATCAAGGGAAAAACAGCTCATCACCCTCAACTCTGGAGCCTTTGTCCCATCGCTCTTTTATGCTCAGCACGACCATGCCTCCTATTTTCATGACGGAGAGAAGATACGCGGTATCGTCACCACTGCGAGCTATGAAGCACGGAAATTCGGGGTCAAAACAGGGATGAGCATCTATGAGGCGCTCCAAAAGTGTCCTGATATCCTCTTGCTTCCGCCGGATCATCTCCTCTACCATACACTCAGCCACCAACTGATGGAGTATCTCGCTACCGTAGTGCCGGTGATGGAGCAGTACAGCATCGACGAAATGTTCGGGGATTTGCGCGGGTGGGTCAAGGATGAGGAGACAGAAACTTTCATCAAAGAGCTGCAGCACGACATTACAGCCAAATTCAAACTCCCCGTCTCCATCGGTGCCAGTCCTGCCAAGTGGATCGCCAAGCTCGCCACCTCCAGAGCCAAACCCTACGGGACCAAAGTGGTTTTTCAAGACCAGATCAAAACATTTACAGAAAATATCCCTATCGATGAGTTTCCGGGAGTCGGACGGGCATTCTCCAAAAAGATGCGCCAATACGGCATAGAGACGATCGGTCAAGCATGGGAGCTGCCCCATCTCTTCGCCTCATGGGGCAGGCAAGGAAGAGATCTCTACGCCAAGCTTACAGGAGATGACCATGAGGGCGTCCAGGCTTCCAGAAGCCGCAAAGGCATCGGCATATCCAGATCCATGGACTATCCGATCAAAGAGAGAGACGAACTCTTTCGCAGAGTTCACATCATGGTCAGACACTGGAGCCATACGATCATGAGACTCGGAGTCAATCCGACAACTTTTCACTTCTCTCTCGGTTACGAAAACTGGGGAAGCTCTCAAAAACAGTACACTCTCTACCGGCTCTTCAATGAAAAATTTATCCAGGATTTGGCAATACAAAAATTCAAAGAGCTTGACATCCACCCCGAACTCTCTGTCAAATATATCGGTATGAGCGCTAGCAAATTCAACCACAATGACCCAAAAACACTCAATTTGCTTGAATACGAAAACGACTCAAAAATGCGCAAACTCACCGATGCGCTCACAAAGTCCAGAGAGAAATACGGGCTTGATATCTTGCGATGGGGGGTGGAGCTATA
>DZAQ01000086.1 GCA_022729615.1 Sulfurovum sp. | reverse complement strand
GTATCCTTCCGCTGTTCGAGGCGGGCCGCTGCAACACTCTTGTGAGACAGCATAACTTTTAGGGGATAAATTATACCAAAAATTGCTTAAAAAATCCTCAAATTAAAGTAAAATTTTGCTAGAGACTGCGCATACGGCGCTCTCGCTTTTCAAGATCAATGCGCTCTCAAAACCCACAACTCTTTGGGCAGGGATCATCCCGCACTCCTCATCGGCAAAACCCCCTTCCGGACCCACGACTACGGTATGAATATTTTGACATGACTCATCAACTCTCTTGGTTGAAAAATTGAGCATCCAACTCTCCGGGTTCTCGGTCAAAAACTCCTCCAAACTTGCCGCACTGCGTAGCTGCATCATCTTGCTGCGGCCACACTGCTGCGAGGAGTTGATCAAGATTTTTTCTAATCGTTCAACATCAATTTTAAAATCCTTTTGACTCCGCTTGCAGTAGATAAAAGTTATTTTTTCTACTCCAATTTCGTTGAGCATCGGAAGGGTTTTTTCTATAGTTTTCGGATCGATGACACACCAGCCGATATGGAGTTTGCGTTTTGCTTCCACCGCAAGCTCGCTCTTTTGGGTCAATCGCAGGGAGGCTGCTTTTTTGTTGAGTTCCTCTATGCGGTAGCTATAGAGTATCCCATCATCTAAGTTTCGAAGGTGGATCGTCTCTGCGACTCTATGTCTGCGCACCCTAAAAAGATAATGGTGAAAATCCCCCTCCAGCGCCAGTCGCGCATCACCGGCATTTGCATGATAGAGATAACGCATTACGCTTTCACCATAACCATAAGAGCTACCATGCACAAGGTGATGGCCAACTCTATGGCAACCAATTTTGAGGAGAGCCTCAAGATATCTCCCCCTTCTCTCCATAGGCGTGTCAATTTCCGGCTTCTTGCGATCTCTAGTCCTGCCAAAAATACCAATGCCCCCACCATCAAGCCAATTTGCAGATTCCAAGAAGTACCGGCGATCAATAGAAGCACCATACCGGAGAAGGCGACCATGGTCAAAATAGCAAAAAAGAGAAAAAAGGAGATGCGCACCGCTTTGATCTGACTGCTCGCCACCCCCTTGAACAGCCAAGGCAAGGCGAGACTCACAAACAAAAAAAGAAAAAATATTTTAACCAGCACAGAATGATAGAGCAGTGTCTCTTGAACCATAATAACTTCCAAAACTTTAGAGTGAAGGGCTTCCCCCCGAGAGGAACACAATCCCAAAAACCCGATTATACTCTATCTTTGGTATAATCATCGAAAAAGGAGGCGAGGGTGGCTATTTCCATAACCGAAGCGCTTGCGCTGATACATGATAAAGTTGCATCCTTGTCCGGTGAAATAATCCCGATAGAAGAGAGTCTTGGGCGTATTGTCGCGGATGACTATGCTGCACAGTTTGATCTGCCGCCCTTCGATAACTCTGCGATGGATGGATATGCTGTCGTCGCCTCTGACAACGGGAAAGTTGTCAAAAGTGACAAGACTCTCTATGCCGGAAGTGAAGCTTGCGCCCCCCTTCAAGCGGGCGAAGCCATCCGCATCATGACCGGAGCCCCCATCCCCGCAGGATGTGACGCGATTGTACCGATCGAAGAGATAGAGATGCACCAAGATGGGATTCTTCTTCCGCCCAAGATACCCGCTCAAGCGCATATCCGCAAAGCCGGTGAAGATATCCGAAAGGGTGCTCCCTATATCGGCAAAGGAGAGCGCATCACCGCCTATGGCATCGCTCTTCTTGCGAGCCAAGGGGTCACCCATCTCCATGTAGTTCGCAGACCCAGAGTAGCCGTATTTGGGACGGGGGATGAGCTGCGCCCCTATTATGAGCGCATCGAAGCGTACCAGCTCTACAACTCCAACACTCCCATGTTCCTTGCTAGAGCCAAAGAGCTTGGATGCCAAACAAGCGCTATCGAGGGAGGCAAAGATACGCTTGAGTCACTTCAAGAGTGCATCCGTCAAGCGCTTGATGCAGATCTTATCGTCACAAGCGGAGGGGTAAGCGTCGGCGACAAAGACTTCACGAAGGATGCCTTCAAGGCATTGGGGATGGAATTGTTTTTCAGCGGAGTAGATATCAAGCCGGGCAAACCAACCACAATCGGCAGGATCAACAGTACCATCATAGTAAATCTCCCCGGCAATCCTTTGGCAGCAATGGTCAATTTTGAGCTTTTTGCAAGAGCGGTTATACGAAAACTCTCAGGAGTCGCGTCACCCTATTTTGGCGCCGTTGAGACGCGGATGAGAAGCGAACAGAGGCTCAAAGCCGGTAAATACACAGTCATTCTCGGGGGCTTTGACGGAGCAAGTTTTTCGCCGCTTCCAAAACAATCACCGGGGATGGTATCGCCCCTGCCGAAAGCCGATGGGCTTATCATCACCCTCCCTGAGGTTTCGGTACTGGGAGAGGGGGATAGAGTAAAAATGATTCCGATAAAGTGGGAGATGTTTCAAGGGGAACAAAAAGAGATTTTTACCTCCTCTTCCCTTGGATCAGTATTGTAGTATTTTCAATCGACTCGTGGGGAATTATTCTTTTCAATAGCCTCTTCGGTCGTATCCTTCACCGCCTCAACCGTCGAATCAACAGCATCTTTGGTCGCTTCGGCAGCCTCTTTGGCTGTCTCCACTGTCGCGTCAGCCGCCTTCACTGTCGCGTCTTTTGATTCCTCAACTACTGAAGCATCTTCCACTGATGCCTTTTGGGTATCTTCGCATCCTGTCAAGAATATCCCTACACTTATTGATAACAAGAGAACCAATTTTTTCATTCATATCCTTTTTGGGTATTGGATAATTATACTATATTTTGAGTGGATTGATAATCACTTTATGCTGAAGTAATTTTTCCCAGATTTTGATATCACTCCACTCCGCAGTTACCTGATCTGAAAAAACAATCTCATCCAGCAAGATAACGCCCATCATTTGACTATGGGCATCCTCCCTGAAGCTCTGCGCATAGCCGCTTTGTGTCTCATGGACGATGATACTTTGAAGCTTTACATCCCTTTCGCCGTTTTGCATCCGGGTACACTCCAAGATACGCTCCACTATCAGATAGATCACGCGGGAAAACTGTTCTGCCGAAGGAGAGACGGGCAGCTCTACCCATCGGCTGCTAAAGGATTTCATGGAGGCGATATAACTCGGATCATCTTTGCTCCAGAGAGTGATCGCATGGTCAAATGAATCAATGAGCTCCTTGATATAGAGTTTTGTAAGCCCAAAATCATATACCATTTGTCCATCATCAAGATAGTTGGACTCCAAAAGCACCTCCACCTGATAGGAGTGTCCATGGATATTTTCGCTGCATCGTCTCGTCGTACAGCCTCTCACAATATGCGCATTTTCAAACTTAAATAGCTTGCGAATGATCATCTAAACCCCTTGTGTCGTATCGAAAATCCGGATATGCAGTCTATCGCTATACCGAAAATTATGCTCCATGCAAAATCCAAAAACAGCTGAATCATTTTTACGGATGCTATCACGGCTCTCCCCTACAGGCATACAATAGACCTGAAGATCAGGAATAATATCTCTTATCTCTTGTATCTCCTCAAGGGCGCCATCTTGTATGATTTTGGCATCAATCGTAAATTTCAAAAAAGACTCTTTTGCGCGCTCGGCAATCACTCGAAGTACTTCCGGAACGAGACGCTTTGATTTGATTTCACCGGAGTTTGAGAGTTTGAGCGAGAGCGAAAAGATACATGAGGCATATGCAGGATAGGCATCAAAATCGATCAGTATAGTGCCGTTGGTCTCGAAGGTTATCTCGATACCGCTTGCAATCAACCACTCAACCACACCATAAAAAACTTCATCTTTGTAGTACAAAATCGGCTCGCCGCCTGTGATGACCACATGGGGCAGATACCCGATCTGCTCAAACTCTCTTTTGAGCCTCTCCACCAAATCAGATGCGCACTCAATCTTTGTCCACGCTTTGGCAAATCTGCTATCAACCGCAAAGTAGGTATCGCATCCGTAGCGAACTTCGTCGTCGATCTCATATCTAGCGCCAAACCCGGGACAGCTAAGATTGCATGCCGCGGTTCGCAGAAAATAGGAAGGCACTCCTGCGTATTTGCCCTCACCTTGGATAGAAAAAAACTGCTCAGCAAGGTAAAACATCAGCCGCCTGTCTCATAAAAAGCTCGCGCGGAGATATCCTCATTGTCCTGCGATTCGCTCCATCGATTCTCTTTGGGTTTATTTTTGAGCACCTCCGCGAGTATCTTAGCCGCTTCATCGATATTGCCGCTTTTTACCGCTTCAGCAATACTCATCGCCTCATCAAAATAGAGACACGGGATGAGATTACCCTCTGCGGTCAGCCTTATACGGTTGCAATTTTCACAAAAATCATGTTTGTGCGGATCGATCAAGCCAAATTCATACCCATCTTCAATGGTATAGTTAAAAGAGGGGCTCGCTCCTTCGCGTCCAAGCGCTTTGATGGTATGAACCTGCTTGATCTTCTCAAGTATCTCTTTACCGTGCATACCTCTAAGGGCAATATTCGCATGGCGATTTTCCATATATTCGATGAACCGCACCTTAATATCCCGACCTTTGCAGTAGTGAAGAACATCAAGTATCTCATCATCATTGATGCCACTGAGCGGCACCATATTGATTTTGACCTTTAGTCCGACCTCCAGAGCTTTATCTATCCCTTTAAGCACCTGCTCAAGAACATCTTTTTGGGCTATTTTGGCTGCCACATCAGGCTTGAGTGAATCAAGTGAAATATTGAGGCGCTTGAGCCCTGCCTCTTTGAGCCTCCCGGCTGTAGCCGGAAGAAGATACCCGTTTGTCGTGAGCGCCAAATCTATATCCGGCTTATAGTCATGAATCATTTTGATAAAAAGATCCAAATCTTCCCTCAAAAGCGGCTCACCGCCAGTAAGCCGGATCTTGTTGACACCCTCATCGATCGCAATTTTGATAAATTTAAAAAGCTCTTCAAAAGTCAGGAGATTCTCTTTGGGTACCCACGAGAATGGTTTTTCAGGCATACAGTATTGACACCTGAAATTACACCGCTCTGTCACTGATACCCGTAGATAGTTGACTCTTCTCCCGTGCCCGTCTATTAACATTCCAACCGTCCATTTCTCTGTTTTTGCTTAGAGTATCCAAATGTTAATAAAAGAGAGGTGATAAAAAGTGGGCTTGGGGGATCAAATATCAATCCCTCAAGTAAGAAGTTTTATATATTAGTGCAAATCTTTCCAGTGTGATTTTTTCCATAGATACGCAAGTACCGTGAAGACCACAAAGAACAAAATAACCCATGGTCCAAGCGCCGCTCTGGCAGCCTTGCTCGGATCTCCGACCTCTTCGAGATATGCTTTTACTTTTTCATACCCCCCGTGCGTCAAACCGACTCTAGGCATAGAGGTGCCTGGAAGCTGCGTTTGCGGATTTTCTACGAAAGTTTCCATGAAATGCGGCGATCTGGCTCTGACCATCATGGAGAGATCCGGTGGCAATTTGCCCATATAGGCTTTAACCAAATCCTGCTCTTCGAGTACTTTAACCTTGTATGCTA
>DZAQ01000216.1 GCA_022729615.1 Sulfurovum sp. | reverse complement strand
GATACGATGGGTGTTCAGCGCAGTGCAGGGCTGGATTTGATGGAAGAGGGCTCTGTACAAATCGGCGATTATATACTCCTTCATATCGGGTTTATCATGAGCAAGATCGATGAGGAAGATGCCCTCGAATCGCTCAAGGTCTATCGGGAGATACTCGAAGCGATGGATGAGCAGGAGAGGCTCGCCGCGATAGAAGAGAGTGAGCATTGCCCCAGCGGCGGAGCTTGAAATGGGGTTAGAGCTTAAAAATCTTTATGATGACTTCCGCGATGCGAACACGATCAAGGCATACGCGAAGATCATCGCCGCAGATGCCCAAAAGCTCTCCCACCCGATCAATATCATGGAGGTGTGCGGCGGACATACCCATACCATCATGAAATACGGTATCTTGCAGCTGCTCCCCTCCAGCATCCGCTTCGTCCACGGTCCGGGATGCCCCGTGTGTATCATGCCCAAAGAGCGGATCGACCATGCCTATGTGCTGAGTCAGCAAGAGAATGTCATTTTGGTAACGCTGGGCGATATGATCAAAGTTCCGGGAAGCAACGGAAGTTTGCAGGATGCTAGAGCCAAGGGGGCGGATGTGCGGTTCGTCTATTCGCCTCTGGATTGTCTCAAAATCGCACAAGAGAACCCCGATAAAACGGTGATCTTCTTTGCCATCGGATTTGAGACGACGACCCCCATGACTGCCGCACTTTTGGAGACGGTGATCAAAAAGGATATACAAAACATCCTCTTGCATCTCAACCATGTCACCGTACCCGAACCGATGCGCGCTCTGATCAGCGATGAAGCGTGTATCATTGATGCGTTTTTAGGACCCTCGCATGTCAGCGTTATTGGCGGGAGCAAAATCTACGAAGAGTTCCCGCGCGATTGGGGAAAACCCGTCGTCGTGAGCGGTTTCGAACCGGTCGATGTTATGCACTCCATCAGCATGATCGTCAAACAGTTTATCGAAAATCGATGTGAACTCGAAGTGGAGTACAAACGAGCCGTGACGCGCGTGGGGAACCTAAAAGCGCAAGCGTTGAATGATAAATATTTCCATAAAGTGGACTTTCGCTGGCGCGGTTTGGGTGATATTCCCCAAAGCGGGATGGGCTTACGAGATGAGTATGATCGCTATAACGCCGAGAAAATTTACGATGCTATCCTCCCCAAAGAGGAGATCAACGATCACAAACTCTGTATCTGCGGCGATATTCTCAAAGGAAAAGCATCCCCGCCGCAGTGTAGTATCTTCGGCACCGCGTGTAAACCGAGCACTCCTGTGGGAAGCTGTATGGTGAGTTCTGAGGGTGCGTGCTCGGCGTATTATAAGTATGGGAATTTGATAT
>DZAQ01000009.1 GCA_022729615.1 Sulfurovum sp. | reverse complement strand
CTAAGCAAACTTCCTATTTCGAGCCGCCAAAGCTGTCAAGATCAAAAGTCCTGCGATACTATACCAAGCCCACATCGGAAAAGGTATCGGATCGCCTGCTGCATAGGAGTGCAGACCGGAGAGGTAGTAATTGACGCCGAAATAGGTCATCAGCACGCTGCTGTATGCCCACACTGAAGCGACATTGAATATATAAGTGGATTTGAGCGCGGGAATAAACCGCAAATGAAGCACTGTGGCATAGATGAGGATCGTCACCGCAGCCCAAGTCTCTTTGGGATCCCAGCCCCAGTAGCGCCCCCAGCTCTCGTTTGCCCAGACGCCGCCCAAGAAGTTGCCTACCGTCATCAAGATCAACCCGATGATCAGGCTCATCTCGGCAAGAGAACTTAGCTCACCAATGGATCGGTCGATATTTTCTTGCCCCTCTTTGCGAAGAATAAACAAAATGAGCACGAACAAAGAGAGAATAGAGCCAAGCCCCAAGAAGCCGTCTCCGGAAATAATCGTCGCAACATGGATCATCAGCCAATAGGATTTGAGCACAGGAACAAGATTGGTGATCTCCGGATTGATAAAATTCATATGCGCCACGCTCATCGTGATGCCTGCCAAGAGCGCTGCGCCCGCGAGAGCAAACGGTGAATCTTTCGCCAGCAATAGACCGGCAGCCACGGTTGAAGCGGCTATAAAGACGATCGACTCATAGGCATTGGACCAAGGAGCATGGTCGGAGATATACCATCGCATCCCTAAGCCTATGATATGGATCGCGAATCCGCCGATCAAAAGTATCCAAGCGATTCTCATCGCCAAAGAGATATCAAATGATGGCTTGAGAATATGGGCGAAGGAAAATAGAAGCAAAATTATACCCAGCAGGAGATAGAGCCATACGAGCCTATCAAAGAGACCAAGATTGTTATACCGTATCTCCATCTCGATATGGCTCTCACTCGGTATCACTTCGCCGCCGTAAAATTTTTGATATTTTTCGATCGTATCAAGCGCCTCATCCGCCTTGCTCCAACTCCCTGTTTTGATCCCCTCTTCAATACTTTGAAAATAGCTCATTGTAATAAGACGGACGATCTCGCCCTCCTTGCCTGGAAGAGTTTCGATAGAGTCAACAGGAGAGAGCCATTTGTTGTTTTTGTCATTTGGTATAGGATAGATACTCAGCAGTGATCCGGTATAAACCATATAGGCTATATTGACCCTCTCGTCTATCTTGATGAGCTCCTTATCATACTGGCTCTGCTCAAGCGGTTTTTTGCGCGAGGCTTCACTTACCTCTTGATATATTTTGTATCCATTCTTCTCTTTGATGAAAAAATCGGAAAATTTCGCATACTTCGCATTCTCGCCCAATCCGAGTTTGAGAGCGATTTTGGGATGCCCGATCTTGATCATCGCCACCTCTTGGTAGAGATTTGGCTTCGTGATCATCCCGAGCATTACCTGATCTGAACTAAGCCCAAGGATTGATGTTTTGCCGGAAATTTTTGAAAGTATTTCCAACGAGAGGGTATTGACCGGCTTCATCCGTCCTTGCATATCTTGCAGTGCAAGATGACCATATCTGCCGGCATGAGTACGGTCATATTTGGATAGCTCCTCTTTGATCTTGGGATCTACCTCTACTGAGACGGCGTGAACGGGAGTCAAATTGGAAGCCAAAAGGACAAATGCTGCTACGATCGCACCGTGCTGCAGTTTTTTGGCTCTGCGAAAAAGAGATTGGAATCTTCCGTTTGGTATCAAAAGCGACCAAATCATCCCTATCGTCATGAGAAAATATCCGATATAAGTCGGGATGGTTCCGGGGTCATGATTGACCGAAAGGATCGTCCCAAGCTCATCCGCATCATAAGAGGATTGGAAAAAACGATAATTTCTATGGTCAAGCACATGGTTCATATAGATGCGATAAGGCTCCTCGATCCCCTGCTCTTTGTCGATCAGCACCACTTCGCTCGCATACGAAGAGGGGGTCATGGATCCGGGGTAACGCTCCAGCTCAAACTTCACCAGTTTCAACTCAAATGGGATCTGGATCACCTTCGCACCATATGAGAGCGTCGCCGTGACATCTCCAAGCGCGATCCGCTGCTCTTCACCAACCGCCCCTTTTATCCCAAAGAGATCAATATCTCTACTTATTTTGTCTCTGCTTAGGCGAAGGCGAAGGAGTTCAGGCTTGCCGCTTTGGGCTTTGAGTCCGCCCGAGACATATCTCACGACCGCCTTTTCATGAATCGATTTGAGAACTACGGCATTTTCGCCAAACTGATAGAGATAGCGCTGCTGCAGCGGATTGATACCCGCTTGCAATGCTCCCGCTGTTTGGTCATCCATCTTGAGTGTTTGGAGCGGGAATGCTGTTTCGACCGTCAAGCTGCCGTTTTGGTCACTCACACTCAAGAGCGGCTTATCGGTCTGCGTCTTGGTATTGTATGCGATCACGAAGCTGCCTGCATCAAAAAACTCTCCTTCGCTCAAAGGGACTGTCTTGCCGCTTGCATTTGCACCGACTAGTTTAAATTCAACTATTTTTTTGCCGTTCGGGTCGCTCTTGATCTCTTTTTGGGCATCGGGCTGGTAGTCGAGAAGTTCCACAGAGACACTTTTTTCTCCGATCTTCAAGGATTCACTCAAATGATTTGTGGTCATCGAGGAGAGATAGAGCGGCTTGAAGTAGCTCTTTTGCTCTTTGCCGTCATCCAGAGTGATCTGCAATGTCTGGAGATCTGAAACCATATGACTGCTTGAAGCATCCTGACGAATGTGCATCGTCCCTTCATATCCGATATAGCGTGTCAAGGCAGCGCCGATCGCGATGATCAAAAAAGAGGCATGAAAGAGAAATACCGGAAGGCGGTTTTTATATGATTTGAAGCGCACTATATTATAGAGGAGTGTAGCGATAAAATAGAAGAGGAGCAGTTCAAACCAGCGGGCATTGTAGATCAGCGCCCTCGCGGTTTGTGTACCATAGTCATTCTCTATAAAGGTCGCCACGCCTATCGTGATTCCAAATACAAACATCAGCGCAACTGCGACCTTCATCGAAAAGAGCCTATTCAACATATCCCATACACCTCTTGTAGCCACAAAATTATCGTGCATTGTAATCTTTTTTCTCTTTAGTAGTCGCTTTAAAGAGAATTTAAGGATAGACTTTAAGATTTATTTCAGCTCGCCCCAGTGGTTACCGATACTTATAGAGCATTTGAGCGGTACGCCAAGCGGCAAAATATGCTCCATACAAGAGACAAAACGACTGCCAATATTCTCTACTTGCGACTCCTCTATCTCGAAAAGCAGCTCATCATGAATCTGCAGCAGCATCGCAGCATCCAGCCCCTCTTCTTGTATCATCGTATCGATCTTAAGCATCGAGAGCTTGATCAAATCAGCAGCAGAGCCTTGAAAAACAGTATTGACCGACTCTCTCATGAAGGCAGCTCTTTGCATACCATTGGCATTTTCATAGTCAAAAATTCTTCGCCTTCCAAGGAGAGTCTCGACATACCCCTGCTCTTTGACACGCATCTGAATCCCCTCAAGGAAGCTCTTCACGGTCGGGAAAGATGCGAAATAGTTTTGAATGATCTCTTTGGCTTCGGAGGGGGTGATGCCGAGCTCATCGGAGAGCTTTCTGCTTCCCATCCCGTAGAGCAATCCAAAGTTGATCGATTTTGCAAAATTTCGTTTTGAAGCAGCCTTTGTCTCCCCAAAAAGCTTCACAGCCGTCGCCATATGGATATCTTCACCCTTCTCAAATGCCTCCATCAATGCCCTGTCTTTCGAGAAGTGCGCCAAGAGCCGTAACTCTATCTGAGAATAGTCAATACTCACCAGCTTGTATCCCTCTTTGGCGACAAACGCCTCCCGCACACTCCGTCCAAGCGCTGAACGCACGGGGATATTCTGCAAGTTCGGATCTTTTGAGCTGAGTCTGCCGGTCGCTGTACCGGTTTGCAAAAAAGAGGTGTGAATACGGCTGAGTTTATTCTCTTTTGCCAATCGCAAAAGCGGCTCCACATAGGTTGAGAGAAGTTTTTGATTTTCGCGATAGAGTTGTATTTTTTTGATGATGGGGTGTGCATCTTTGAGTGACTGCAAAACAGCCTCATTTGTGCTGTAGCCAAGCTTGCTCTTTTTCCCTCCTTTGAGTCCCAATCTCACGAAGAGCACCTCACCAAGCTGCTGCGTCGATCGGATATTGAAGTCGCATCCGCAGAGAGTATAGATCTCATTCGTGAGAGACTCAAGTGAACTGCTCAATGCATCTTGAAGTTTCATAAGTTTGGCTTGATCGACTCTGATGCCCCTATTCTCCATCCGTATGAGCAGATTGATAAATGGATACTCTACCTTTTTTGCAACATCAAGCAGTTGTAAACTACTGGCTAGCTCCATCGCTTTTTGGATGGAAAAATAGAGCAGTCGAGTCATCCATGCATCCTCAGCCGCATAGAATGTCGCTTGCGCGATATCTACACTTGAGAAATTCTCCCCTCTCTTAACCGTCTCTTTGAATGATTTCATCTCATAGTCAAAATAGCGTTTTGCAAGCGCGTCAAGCCCTACTCTTGACTCAGGATCATAGAGCCAAGCCATCAGCATCGTATCGGCAAAGGGGGTGATCTCTTCAAAACCGCAGTAGTTATAGAGCAAAGAGAGATCAAATTTGAGATTTTGCCCGACCACTTTATGGCGCAAAAGCGCTTTGAGCGCCTCCTTGGCGTCGTCCAGAGAGAGTTGATCCCCGACCCCTAGATAGTTGTGTCCGATGGGTACATAATAGGCGCGCTTCTCGTCAATACAAAAGCTGAACCCGACCATCGCAGCACTTTTGGTGTCAAGCCCTGTGGTTTCAGTATCAAATGCTACTATTGTTTCCGGGGCAATCGCTGCGATGACCTTGTCAAGTTTCTCTTTTGTCTCCAGAGTAATCGCCTCAAAACCCAAACTATCCTTAGTTACCGCCGGTGTGGCACATTCAGCCGCAACCGTACCGCTTTTGGCTGCACTCTGGGCTTTTTTGAGTGCCTGTTTCATCTCATATCTTTCAAACTCTTCGGTGAGACAGCCCAAATAATTTTTGTCTTCAAAATGAAAACTCTCTATATCACAACTGTCAAAAATATCATTTCTCAGCGTAACCAGTTCCCTCGAAAGGAAAGCGGACTCTTTTGACTCTAGAAGCAATTTTTGGGTACGCGGGGTGCCGGCTTGTGAAATATTTGCATAGATATTTTCAAGTGTGCCAAATTCATTGACAAGTGATGCAGCACCTTTGGCACCGATACCTTTGACACCGGGAATATTGTCGGAGCTGTCACCTACAATGGCTTGATAATTGATAAAATCCTCAGGCTTCACGCCAAATTTTTCCGCGCAAGCCTCAGCGTCCACTTCGCGTCTTTTGACCGTATCGACCAGTACTGCTCTGCCATCATCGATCAGCTGATAGAGATCCTTGTCATGCGATACGATACGCACACGAATCCCCTGCGCCTTCGCCATACTTGTAAGAGTCGCTATCACATCATCCGCCTCAAAACCATCTTTTGAAAGATTGGCAAATCCCATCTTTTCGATCCACTCTATAGCGATCGGAAGCTGCTTGACCAGATCCTCAGGAGGCGGCTGGCGGTTTGCTTTGTATGCGCCAAAGAGTTCATTGCGAAACCCCTTGCCCTTGCTATCGAGCGCGAAGACGATGTAATCTGTCTGATGGTCACGACGCAAAGAGTCGATAAGATTGATGAAGCCCGTCAGCAAGCCAGTAGGAAATCCCTCCGAATTTCGCAAAGGAGGCAACGCGTAATAGGAACGAAAAAAGAAACCGAATGTATCAATGATAGTAATTGTTTTCAAAAGAGCCTCAAATATTAAGAATAATAACCATTATAACATAGGAGCTATTTAACGCAAGACTTTAAATTTTTAGAAAAAACATGATAATAAACACAAAAATTTATCAAAATCTCATACTAAGTCAAAAATAGTTATCAATATAGAATAAAAATTATAAGTTTTGTCACTAAATTTGTAATTTTTGCTTATTTTATTAACAATTTATTCATTTTTGTACTTTTTCTATTGACATTTAGTTTATTTTTGAGTTATAATGACCTGAGTTTAAAAAATTAATTCAAGGAGAGTTTAATGAAAAAAGCATTGTTGCTTTCAGTTGTCGCTTCGACAATGATCATGGCAGGAGGAGATATTGCACCGGCACCAGTTGTTGCTGCGCCAGCGGTTGAGGGGTGTGCTGATGGTTGGGAATTTACAGGAGAGGCTGTACTTTACTATCAAACAATGTCTGACAAAAGAGGCGGAGTCATCAATCTTCCTGATTATCCGGTAGAAGATATGTTCTCTGCAAATAACTCTGCTGCTGATGCAGGTCTCCAGCTTGCTGTTGTGAATAAAGATATTTACGGCGGTTTAGGTGCAGGCGTTGAGTTGAGCGGTCTTGCGACTTTGGGTCTTGAGGATGAAGTTGTTACAGGTATTATGCAGTCTGCGGATGGCAACCTCAATGGCGGCGCATTCACACAGGCATACTTGACATATGGAATGGGCAATACTTCACTCAAAGTAGGTCGTCAACAACTTCCGCTTGCGCTTTCTCCATTTGCCTTCTCAGAGGATTGGAATGTATTCAAAAACGCATTTGAAGCAGCTTTGATCATCAATACTTCACTTCCAAATACAACTTTGGTCGGAGCCTATGTAGATGGTTCAAACAACCATACTAATTTGCAAGAGTTTGATGAGATGACTGCAAGCGGACTTGGTGATGTTGTAAGTGCAGATGATGGTGTTTTCATGATCACTGCACAAAACAATTCTATTGCAAATCTTACATTGACAGGTACTTGGTATATGGCACCGGAGGCACTTCTAGAGTCTGAAGATATCAATATCCTTTGGGCTGACGCAAAATATAAAACTGATAGATTTGAAGTTGGAGTTCAGGGCGGTACTATCATGGGCGCTGATGATATTGGCGCAGAAGATACAACTGCATTTGGCGTAATGGGCGGAACTACACTCAGTATGTTTGATCTTGGTCTTGCATATACTTCAGTTGATGAGGGTACTGCAGCTATAGAAAACCTTGGTACAAATGTAAAAACACCGCTCTACACTCAGATGATCTTGAACCAAAACTTTATCAAGTCTAACTCTGATACATTTATGGCAAAAGCAGGAGTTGCAGCGCTTGGCGGTAAATTTGGTCTAGCATACAGCTTCTCTGATATTGAAGCCAATGTTGTTGTACCGGCAGATGCTGAGTATTCTGAACTTGACTTTACCTATAAGTTCAAATACAGCAAATGCACCACACTCTTTGCCGGCTATATCTTCCAAGATTTTGATGTAGAAGATGCTGCTAAAGATTGGGATAACAGCGCTGTCCGTTTGTGGGCTAGATACAACTTCTAAGAGCTACTCTTAAAGTTTTAGTCTCATCTCCAGGCTGCTTAGCCTGGATCAACCTCTTCATTTTTCTTCATTAATAGTAATTCAATCCAATCAAAACATAATTACGGTAATAGTTTGGGTAATTTTGAAGCTCTATTTTATCTCAATACATCCAAATGCAATTCTTAATAGTCTGCTTAGCACATATAGGATAAAATCTATATCATCATACTGAAGGTCTTGGATGAAGCTCCAAAAACCCAATAAGAGACTGCCGCGGCTTTTCCAAAGCCTCGCAGTGACGGGGGGGCTTGTCATTGCGAGCGAAGCGCGGCAATCTAGTTTTTAGAGGTGTCTTTAAATTCTTCGTAGAATAATTGATCTTCTAGTATGATTTTGAATAATTCCACAATGAAGGGAAAGAGTGAAAAAAAGATATGCTGTAGCCTTTACCGGCCCCTCCAATAGCGGCAAAACGACACTTATAGAAAAAGTCGCCAGAGAGATGATCAAAGATTTCAAAATAGCGATCATCAAAAACGACCCCAAAGATAAAGCCTCGTTTGATATAGAAGGAAAAGATAGTTACAAATTTACTCAAACGGGCGCTGAGGTCGTCATCACCTCCCCTACCCGCACAACTTACTTTTCACAGCGAGAAAAAACACTTGATGAGATTATCGCTATGATTGATGATTTTGACTACCTCTTCGTAGAGGGTCTCAAAACCTTGCCGCTGCCAAGGATCGCCATCTTCCGTCAGAAAATCGAAGAGAGCTATTTTGACTGCTCTGAAGCTATAGCCGTTGATGAGAGTATCAATACAGAAGATTACTCCATCCCACAAACACTTACCATGCTCGATCTCAACCACACGAAAGAGATCATCCACTGGATCAAAAACAATGCAAAGGAGATAGAATGCGCACACTAGAACCCATATTTGAGGCTATTAAAAAATCGGCCTTTCGTATCCAAAAGGCGATAACCGATGAGGATACAGACTACTCAAGCCAATCCAATCAATCCGGCGATATCCAGCTCAAACTTGATATCCTCAGCGATTTGATCATCGCCGAAGAGTTTTCCTATATCCCGCTCATCAAAGCGATCGCGAGCGAAGAGAAGGAGGAGGAGGATATCCTCAATCCCGATGGAGAGCTCTGTATCGCCTATGATCCGCTTGACGGCTCCAGCCTGATCGATGTCAACCTGAGCGTCGGGTCTATTTTCGGTATCTATGATGGTGAGTGGGACGCCAAAAAGATGATAGCTGCCGTCTATGTGGTCTATGGTCCACGACTCGAGATGGTCACAGCATACAAGGGCAATGTGCGCCACTTCATCTATCGGCATGAGCGATTTAGAGAACTTGAGCAGATCCATATCGGCGAAAAGGGGAAACTCAACGGTCCCGGCGGTACGCAGCAGTTTTGGCCCACACACCACAAGCAGCTTATTGATACGCTTTTCGATGAGGGATACCGCCTGCGCTACTCCGGAGGCATGGTGCCTGATCTGCATCAAATCCTTCTCAAGGGCGGCGGACTCTTCAGCTACCCGGGTACGACGGATAAGCCAAATGGAAAATTGCGCAAACTCTTTGAAGTCTTCCCGTTTGCTTACATCTATGAACTTGCCGGAGGATATGCTATCGACGACAAGGGCGGACGGCTCCTCGAGCTTGGCTGTGAGAATCCGCACGATACCTCTGCATGTTTTTTCGGATCCAAATATGAGATTGACCGCGTCAAAGAGTTTTATGGGGCAACAAAATAGTGGCTATACAAGACCAATGGGAGATCGCCCTAGAGCAAAAAACGCAAGAGCTTCAAGCCTGCCAGCAAGAGCGTGGTCTCAAAAGCTGCCTCGGCTGTCCCAAGGTCAATGCGTGTGAACTCAGGGATGCTTATGTCAGGGCTGTCTATGAGAGCATGAACAAAGGAAGCGGCGGCGGATTTGAGTTTTGATTTTTCTCTTGAAATAATCAAAATTCTACACAATCACCACACTATTGTTTATTAGTATTACACCCAAATCAAAACGGGAGAATAACTATGAAATACATCAAAACGCTAGCCGCAACCCTTGCGGGCGGACTTTTATTGCTCGGGACTCCTTCTGTGCTTCTTGCCTACAATGATGGTTACGGTGAAGTCTATATTGAGAGCAGCAACTATTCTCAGGATCTCGATCTCAATGCCGTATCATCCCTCTTTGGCGAGTCTCAAGATTTGGCACAATTTGAATGGAGGCTCAATGACCCTTCGCTGCAGATATCAAATCTTGATCTCAACGGCGATGGCGCTGTGGATTACCTCCGAGTCATCGAGACCTCTAGGGGGAATCTGCGCGTCATAGTGATCCAAGCGATTATCGGACGCGATCGCTATCAAGATGTTGCCACGATCGAAGTCTTCCGTGAAAGCAGCAGCTACACCAGAGTGCAAGTGATCGGCGATCCGTACATTTACGGCGATGGCTATATTATTCAGCCCTACTATGGCTACACTCCGGTTATATTTAACTATTTTTGGACGCGTCCCCACTATACGCCATACTATTCGCACTATAGATGGGGCTACTACCCCAATCGTTATCGCACATGGAGACCTCATCCGACACCCTACTACAATCGTCAGATCCACAATCGTATCGATAGACGCAATGAATACAGACAAACAAGGTCGCCAATGAGACCTGAATCGCGCCAGATGCACAATAGTGTTTCCAAAAGAGATTTTACCAGACAACATCGTGAGCGTCCCGACCAACGCACCGTTCCGGCAAATGAGTATCGAAACCAAAATACCCCTTCTATCAGGCAGCAGCAATCCAATAGCGCAGCACAATACAATCAAAGAGTGGAGCAGCTCAGGGAAAGAAATCGAATACAAAACAACTATCCGTCTCAAGATAGAAATATTAATAAATATGAGCATAAGTTAGAGCAAAGAGAGCGACCTGTGAGAAATCCAAACCAAAATATCCCTTCTGCTAATCAACAGCAATCCAATAGCGCGGCACAATACAATCAAAGAGTGGAGCAGCTCAAGGAAAGAAATCGAACGCACAACAATCAACAGTCTCAAAATTACAATGACAGAAGGTCCAATCCGGCTTCCGAAGTACGCCAAAGAGCATCTACTCAAAACACACAGCGCTCCAGAGAAGCAACCGACTCATCAAGTCAGGAATCAACTCCAAATATGAGACTTCAAGAGAGATTTCAGCAGCACTCCAGATAGAGTGGCAACAAAAACATAATCCATCGATTCGGGCAAATTATGCCCGACCGACGATCACTCCAACTCTTTTACCCAATTTACAGCATCCTTTTGGTACACTATCTCCTTAATTATCCAATAACTCATTTGTTAGGAAACAGCGATGTCTTGCCACAAAAAAGCCTATATTACTACCCCCATCTACTATGTCAACGATATTGCCCATATCGGACATGCCTACACCACCATCATAGCCGATACCCTCGCAAAATACTCCAGAATGATCGGTCTGGATACTTTTTTCCTCACAGGAACCGATGAGCATGGGCAAAAAATAGAACACTCCGCGCAAGCCAGAGGCAAATCACCCCAAGAGTATGCCGACGAAATCTCAGCATCGTTCAAAAATCTCTGGGATGAGTTCGGTATCAGTTACGACAAATTTATCCGTACCACGGACGAAGAGCATAAAATAGGCGTCCAGAAGGCTTTTCTCAAGATGCAGGAGCGCGGAGATGTTTATAAGGATGTTTACAAAGGCAACTACTGCATCGCCTGTGAAACATTTTTTCCGAAATCACAGCTCATAAATGAGGAGTTTTGTCCGGAGTGCGGGCGCGCAACGACACTTGTAGAGGAGGAGAGCTACTTCTTTCGACTCTCAAAATACCAAGAGAAACTCCTCGCTTGGTACCAAGAGCACCCTGAATGTATATTGCCAAAAAGCAAAAAAAATGAGGTGATTCGCTTCGTAGAGGGCGGGCTTGAAGATCTCTCTATCACCCGAACCAGTTTTGACTGGGGTGTGAAACTTCCCAAAGAGCTCAACGATCCCAAGCATGTCATGTATGTTTGGCTCGATGCGCTGATGAACTATCTCACCGCTCTTGGCTACGGTACCGATGAGAAAAATATCGATTTTTGGCCGGCACGAGTCCATCTGATAGGCAAAGATATTCTCCGCTTTCATGCTATCTACTGGCCGGCATTTTTGATGAGTCTCGACCTGCCGCTGCCCAAACATATCGCTGCGCATGGCTGGTGGACAAGAAACGGTGAAAAGATGAGCAAATCCAAAGGCAATGTCGTCAATCCCAAAGAGGTAGCTGATGCGTATGGGCTTGATAATTTCCGCTACTTTATGCTTCGCGAGGTTCCTTTCGGAGGAGATGGCGACTTCAGCCAAAAAGCGCTCATAGACCGCATCAACTCCGATCTCGGCAATGACTTGGGCAATCTGCTCAATCGCCTCATCGGTATGAGCACAAAATATTTCGAAGGCCGCATAGAGTGCGCGAGAGTCTCTGATTTCTATCAGGCAGAGCTCGCTGAAGTTGATGAATCAATTGCCAAACTAGAGCCATACCTTTTCGAAATGCAGCTCCACCGCTACCTCGAAGAGCTTTGGCGTCCCCTCAGTGTTGCCAACAAAGCTATAGACAGATACCAGCCTTGGGCACTCATGAAAGAGGGCAAAGAGGAGGAGGTAATGGCGCTCAACGGACTTATCGCTACCATCCTTGCCAAAGTTGCCATTATGCTCTCGCCCATCATGCCAAAGACGGCACCCAAGATCGCCTCGGCGCTTGGTTTTGAGATCAACCATGCAAGCTGGAGCAGTCTGATCGTCTCCAAAGAGCCTCTCTCATCTTTTGTGATCGCGCCCATCCCTCCTCTCTTCCCCCGAATCGAAGAGGAGCTTCTGGCACATCACGAACCAGACAGTGCCACACCTCAAAACAAGCAGGAGAGCGCGGCAGAAAAAAACAGTCAAAGCGCTCCGGAGCCGGAAGATCAAATAGCGCTCATCGGCATAGATCAATTTTTTCAGTCATCTCTCAAAGTCGGTACTATCGTCAGCGCCGAAGAGGTACCCAAGAGTGCGAAGCTTCTTTTGCTTCAAGTCGATATAGGAGAAGAGAGTCCCAGACAGGTGGTCGCCGGCATCAAAGAGTGGTATAGCGCCGCATCACTCATAGGCACACAAGTCTGCGTCGTCGCCAATCTCAAGCCAGCCAAGCTTATGGGCATGAAGAGCGAAGGGATGCTTTTGGCTGCCAAAGATAGCGGCGGATTGAGCCTCATTCGACCCGAAGCGCCCAAGACCAACGGCACAAAGATAGGATGACCATGACCATCGAAGCGCTTGTCAATCTCACTGCCGGCACCCTGCAAAACACTCCGAGCATCCAATCTGTCGAAGGAGCCACTGTTTTCCCCTCGAAGGTCGAACATGGCGACATCTTCTTCTCCAACGATGCCGAAGAGATAGAGATGGCTCTCAAAAACGGTGCCTATGCGATCATTTATGAGGGTGATGAGATCAAAAATAGCGACCCGGAAGTCGCATGGATCAAAGTTCCCTCCATCGAAGCGGCGGCTTTCAAGCTGCTTCGCTATGCAGTGCTGGAAAAAGAGGCGGAGTTTGTCTATTTGAGTGAGCGGGAAAACACTCTGCTCAAGATGATCCTCCTCCAAAAGAACAGCATCGCATTTATCTCCGATGAGTGGAAAAAGGCTTTTGAACAGATACTCAATGCCCCGCAAAAACTCTTTGTGAGTACCAACAAAGAGCTTCTCAAGCTTATCAATCCTTCCGCGAGTCAGATACAGAGTGATGTTCCGGGCTACCCCATCTCCGATACACTTTTTAAAAGCACATTCAAAGTAGATGGATTTGTCTATCAAGATAGGGAGCTTGCCCCGTTTCACCTCGATTCACTCTTGCGTGTAGCGGCTTTTTGCAAAAAGCATGATCTCCCCTACTCCATCGAGCGTCTTCGATACACAAAGCACTTCATGCCCGTATTTATAGATGGCACGCTCAAAACATCCCACGCTTCCAAAAGCGATAAGGTTGTCATCTTCACTGACAATCTCGAAGATATCGAAAAAGCCAGAGAGTATCTCAAATACAACGGTACATGGGTCAAAAGTATCGTCTTGACACCGCCCAAGACAAAAATTGAGAACCTCACACGCCCCTATTGGTTCGAGACCGAAGAGGAGGTACGAGAGATACTCAAAAATACCCATTTCAACTACGCATTCATCTATACGCTTGATAGAAGCATCCTCAATCAAATCAAAGAAGAGTACTCGCTGTTTTGATCTTGAGAGGTTGATAAGCCCCTTTTGGATATAATATCTCTCCAAATAATAATTACAACGGATGAGAAGTATGAGCGAAGAGAAGAAGAGAGTCTATGAACCCAAAGAGATCGAAAATACTTATTATAAATTATGGGAAGAACGCGGCTACTTTGAGATAGACGGCAACCAAAATATCCAAGAGAGCGGAAAAAATTTCTCTATTATGATGCCTCCTCCCAATGTCACGGGAAGTCTGCATATCGGACATGCACTCACCTTTACCCTCCAAGATATCATCGTTCGCTACAAGCGCATGGATGGCTACAAAACTTTATGGCAGCCAGGAACAGACCATGCGGGGATCGCTACGCAAAATGTCGTCGAAAAGCAACTCCTCGCCGAAGGAACGACCAAAGAGGCGCTTGGCAGAGAAGCGTTTTTGGAGAGAGTCTGGAAATGGAAAGAGTACTCAGGCGGCACCATCGTCCATCAGATGAGAAAGCTAGGTGTCTCTCCTGCTTGGAGCAGAGAGCGCTTTACGATGGATGAGGGACTCAAAGAGGCGGTTAAAGAGGCATTTGTCCACCTCTACAATGAAGGCATGATAGTCCAAAACAATTACATGGTCAACTGGTGCACGCACTGTGGAGCGCTTTCTGACATCGAGGTCGAACATGAAGAGGTCAACGGCAAGTTCTATCATATGAATTACCGCTTTGCGGATGGCAGCGGATATGTGACAGTCGCTACAACCAGACCGGAGACCTACTTCGGAGATACGGCAATTATGGTACATCCCCAAGATGAGCGTTATCTCGGCATCATCGGCAAAGAGGTGATCCTCCCGCTAACCGAAAGAAAAATCAAAATTATTGCCGATAGTCATGTCGATATGGAGTTTGGAACAGGCATCGTCAAGGTGACACCTGCGCACGATCCCAATGACTATGAGGTAGGAAAACGCCATGATCTTGAGTTCATTACCGTCTTTGATGAAAAAGGTATCTTGGGCGACTACTGCGGCGAATTTGCCGGGATGGAGAGGCTGGAAGCGAGAAAATCGATCGTTGAAAAACTTGAATATGAAGGCTATATCGTCAAGATCGAAGAGCATACGCATCAAGTGGGACACTGCTATAGATGCAAAAACATAGTCGAGCCATACATCTCCAAGCAGTGGTTTGTCCGTAGAGAAGTAGCCAAAAAATCTATCGAGAAAACCTATGCCGGAGAGGCAAAATTCCATCCGCCGCACTGGCTCAACTCTTATAGAGCATGGATGGATGAACTGCGAGACTGGTGTATCAGCAGACAGCTTTGGTGGGGGCATCGCATCCCTGTTTTTTACTGCAATGATTGTGATCATCAGTGGGCGGATAAACTTGACGAACCACAAGCATGTCCGCACTGTGCAAGCAAAAACATCTATCAAGACCCGGATGTTTTGGACACTTGGTTCTCTTCGGCACTTTGGGCATTTTCACCGCTTGGCTGGGGCAACAACGGCAAAATGAAAGAGAGCTATACCGATACGGATCTTACAGACTTTTATCCCAATTCATTGCTGATCACCGGATTTGATATCATGTTCTTTTGGGTAGCTCGCATGATGATGATGGGGGAGCACTTTGAATTAAACGGCAAACATCAATTGCCATTCAAAGATATCTATATGCATGCGCTTGTTCGTGATGAGAACGGCGCAAAGATGAGTAAATCCAAAGGCAATGTGATCGATCCGCTTGATATGATCGAAGAGCATAGTGCGGATATCATCCGATTTACATTGGCATTTTTGGCAGTTCAGGGACGAGATATCAAACTAGGAACCAAAAATCTGGAGCAGTTTAGAAACTTCACGAACAAACTTTACAATGCATCCAATTTCTTGCAGATGAATGTCGATACCTTTGCCGACCTCAAAGATATAAAGATCCAAACACCGCTTGGTAAATTTTTACAAACAAGATTATCTATTACAATAGAACAAGTTCGTCTTGATCTGGAAGATTACAAATTTAATGATGCTGCGGCAGAAATTTATAGATTTGTATGGAACGAATTTTGTGACTGGGGTATCGAATACTCCAAAGTTTCCAAGGATTCTATCCCTGAAATTGGTGCGATTTTCAAAGAAACGCTCAAAATGATATCGCCATTCATGCCATTCATCTCTGATCATCTTTATCATAAGCTCTCAGGGACTACACTCCAAAACGGTGATTCAGTTATGGTCATGAAATTCCCTCATCATGAAAATATCGCAAGAGACAGTGATATCCAAAGCGATTTTGCCATGATTCAAGAGATGATCATTAGTATCAGAAGAGCGAAAGTCATTATCGAAATGGGTAATTCAAAGATCGCCAAAGCATATATCAAAATCAATGAAGACTATTTGAAAAACTTTAATTTTGATACCAAAATAGCTAAACCATTCATTGAAAAGCTTGCCAAGGTCGAGGAGATTGAGTTTGTAGATATGAAAGCAGAAAATTCCATTACAGAAATCGGCAACACCTTCGAAGCCTATATCCCCACAGAAGAGATCGATTTGAGTGCGATAATCGGTAAGTTGACAAAACAAAAAGAGAAGCTTGAAAAAGAGATCGGGAAACTAAACGGTATGCTTGGCAATGAAAAATTTGTAGCCAATGCACCTCAAAATGTTATCGTAGAAAATAGAGCATCTCTTGCAGATGCCCAAATCAAAATCGACAAAGTCCAAAGGGAGCTTGCCGGATTTGGCATCCAATAAATCAAAAGGGTTCTACACCCTCACCTTCTCACCCTAAAGCGAGATGATCAATGCCGCTTCCGGATTGATAACCCTAAAAGTCGCGCTCTCCATCATAAAGAGCTTATAGCTTTCAGACTCCTCTCCACTATAGCCGATGCTTACATCTAAGCCATTGTATAATGCAAAATCCCCTCCGCGAGTAGAGAGCGCTAGGATCTTGTCGTTGCCGATCGCTTCGCAAACGACGAAGAAATTTGCACCCAGCACCGCTTCAAGACGATCTTTGATGCTCACGCCCCCTTCGCTCTCGCCTACCATCTTGATGAGCGTAGCAGTGGAAAGCACCAGCTTGTAGGGTCCTGCCACAAAATCCCCGGCAAATGCGGCGATCATCGATGAGACTGCATCGATAAGTCCTTTTGTATCTTTGGTTTTGATCGGCTTATGAGGAATTTGTCCTAGAATACCATCTATCGCAGCGCCTTTGAGACCGTCCAAAATAAGGCTGTTTTCGATACCGCTAAATGTATTAGCTGCATTCTTAAAGACCTTGTTGTCAAAATTCGGTTTATCCCGTTTGAACTCTTCGATCACTGCTTTTGGCATCTCAAAATCATAACAGATCTCAACCATCGGCAACGGCACCCTCGCGCTCATAGTAACTCCGCCTTTTGAGGAGAGTGACTTGAGCGATCCGGTGGCGACACTGTCGGTCTCGAATGATACCGGCACGAAATCGACCGTACTGCGAAGTTTGAGCCGTTGACTCAATAGAGTCGTAAACTCGGCATCAATTTGACTCCAAACCGCAGGAGCGATTGGGGAAGATTCACGATTTAAAAATTTCATTTTTTTCTCCTTATTTGTTGTTTCCGATACTCAAAACGCCTGTTGGGGCGTTCACGGCTTGAGGTTTCACCTCTGCGGCATCCGCAGCACTTGCCTTGCCTGTCGTGATCGCCTCTTGCTCTATGATACTTCCCTCTTTGAAGAGAAACTCGCGCATCATAGCATCCCATTTGGGGGAGTTGCGTCTGAGCCACTCCAGCCCCATACAGGCATGTTCTATCTCTTCGTCGCGATTGTGCTCCATGATCGCCCTCGCTTGCGGATCGGTGGCAGCTTCTGCTCGTTGGTTGTACCAGTCCACCGCCTCAAGCTCTTCTATAGTACTTTGTATGATACGATGGTAATCTTTCGTAAAATCCGAAAGCAAATTCGAATCTTCATGAAACCCTTCATGTGCCATGACTACTCCTTCATTTATTTTTATTCTATTATAAATATACTCTTAGTATAAATAAAATTTTATTAAAAAAAATTATTTGTATAAAATATTAAAACTGAATAGAATTAAAATCTTTTGCGCGGATTGAGCAGGAAGGTATCGCGGAGACGAAAATTCGTCTTTGCGAGCAAAGTTCGGCAATCTTGTTTTGAGATCCCCTAAAGAGACTCTTTGGCTTTTTGAAGTGCAGCGATGACTGCATCGATGTTTGATTTTGGAAGATGTACTTTCCAGTCGGGCTCACCTGATGCTGACTGCAAAGAGATACCTATGCTTGCGACACTTTCGCTTTTGGGACCATACGGCTGCTCTATAATCGTGATAGATATTTGCCCGTCCTTGGTGCCCGATAGACCGATCTCTTCAATGGTGGTAACTTTTCCGCTCATAACTTCTCCTTTGGTTGATTTCAAATGATTATAACACAGTTTTTGGATAATTTATATCAACTATTCAAAATATCATACAGACGACCTACTCGTTGCGCCAATTGATCCAAACTTACATTGCGTCCCTCTCGGGCAAACTCCCGTCCATCCAAAAAAAGTATCATCGTAGGCGCTGAAAAGACTTGGAAATATACCGAGAGTGCGCTATTTTCGTGTGCATCAAGATATATCTGACGGATCAAAGGAAATCGCGTCTCAAACAGCTCTTTGAATTTCGGGCGAAGGGCATGGCAGACATTGCAGTTCTCTCCCGAAAAATAGAGCAGCACGCCCATTTCGTTTTTTATGATCTCTTGCAGCTCTTCAAGCTCCATTGGATTCCTTTCTATGTATGGGTACCTCTAAAAATCGGCTGATAGACTGCCACAGCTTTTTCAAAGCCTCGCAGTGACGGAAATTTGTCTTTGCGAGCGAAGCGCGGCAATCTGGTTTTTAGAGACCACATTTATTATTATACTACGAGGAGCAGCTTAATTTCTTATTTTTCAATATATCCGCAGTTGCGCCTGCCCACCTTTGGAACTGCGGATGCTCGTCAAAAGGCTTTTGCGCGATCACAAAAAGCGCCTTCACCAAAGAAAAATCCCCTATTTGCGAAGCATCGATAGCCTCTTGAAGCATATAATTTTTGAGGACATATTTGGGATTTACCTGCTTCATTTTTGCACTTCTCTCGCGATGCGAAGAGCTATTTCTCTCCAAACGCCTGTCGTAGCTATCGAGCCAATCATGCATCGGTTTATGGTAGAGTCCCAAAGCCAGCAGCGCCTCTCTTGAGCCGTCATACTCGCTGAGTGTACGAAAAAAGCTAGTGTAGTCCACGCCTAGCCCTTGCATCATCCCCAAAAGATGCCGCAGCAACTCCGTATCCTCCGCCTCAAAGCTCTCTAACCCCAGCTTCAGGGTCATCAGCTCCAGATAATGATCCGTATAGATCTTGCCATACCCATCCAATATCTCCTCCATCCTTTGGGATGAAGCCAGAGACTCAAAAGCATGCATCAGCGCACGCAGATTCCATGCGCCGATATTTGGCTGATTGCCGAAACTATATCGCCCGTTTCTATCGGTATGGTTGCAGATGTAGTTGAAATCATAATCATCCAAAAACGCATACGGACCATAATCGATCGTGAGGCCTGCGATCGACATATTATCGGTGTTCATGACGCCATGGTTGAATCCGACCGCTTGCCATTTCGCCATCAAGAGGGCAGTTCGATGCACCACCTCTCCAAAGAGCACTCTATAGCGATCCTCCTTGTCGGCTAAGTGCGGATAGCTCTCAGCGATCACATATTCTGCCAGCGCCTCAAGTTCAAAATGCTTCTTATGATGGGCAAAATATTCGAAAGTTCCGAAACGCACCCAAGAGGGTGACACACGCAGCACTATAGCCCCCTTTTCCCATTGTTCTCTGATAACTTGCTGCTGTGAGCCTATCAGCGCCAATGCCCGTGTCGTGGGGATACCCAAATGGTGCATCGCCTCAGACATCAAATACTCCCGAATCGAAGAGCGCAATACCGCGCGACCGTCTCCATCACGAGAGTAGCGCGTCAAACCGGCGCCTTTGAGCTGCATATGATACTTGCCCACCGTACCGATATTGATCGCCCTGCCATCCCCCAATCTCGGGACATAAAACCCGAACTGGTGCCCGGCATAGCACATTGCGAAAGGATCGCCTCCTCCTAACTCCAGCGCACCGTTGACGAAATCAACAAATCGTTCGCTCTCCAGCTCCTCCTCATCCAAGCAAAGCAGTCGTGCCACTTCAGCATTGGCATGGATGAGGTATGGTTTTGCGAGCGGGGTCGGCTTCACTCTGGTATAGCAGAGTTCAGGCAGCGCAAGATAGGGATTGGTCACTCTTATTTCATCTAGTTTCATACGGCTATACTACACAATAGAGCTTTGATTATACTGAAGCAGCGTACTCCAAAAGGCGTCTATAACGACCCAAACGATATAATTTCAGACAAAAAACGAAGGATAAAGAAATGGGTAGAGCCTTTGAGTACCGCAAAGCAGCCAAAATGAAACGATGGGGGACGATGTCCCGCGTCTTTCCGAAATTGGGAAAAATTATCACCATGGCAGCCAAAGATGGGGGCACAGACCCCGATATGAACCCCAAGCTCCGCACGGCTATCCTCAATGCCAAAGCACAAAATATGCCAAAAGACAATATCGAAGCGGCTATCAAGCGGGCAACAGGCAAAGACGCCGCCGATATCAAAGAGATCCGCTACGAAGCCAAAGGTGCGCACGGCGTGCAGTTCATCATCGAATGCGCGACTGACAACAGCACGAGAACCGTAGCCAATGTCAAAGCGATACTCACTAGAAACAGAGCCGAGATGCTCACCTCGGGTGCATTGGATTTTATGTTTACCAGAAAAGCGGTCTTTGTATTTGACAAAAAAGAGGAGAGGGATATCGAAGAGCTGGAGCTAGAACTGATCGATTTCGGACTCGAAGAGATCGAAGAGGATGTCGAAGCGCAAGAGGTCGGCGAGGACAAACAGATCATTCGAATTTACGGGGATTACAGATCATTTGGGGAGCTGCATAAGGCGCTTGAAGCAAGAGGGATCGAAGCGACCAAATCCACACTCGAATATATCGCCAACACCCCGATCGAGATCACCGAAGCGCAGATGGACGAGATAGATACCCTCATCGAAAAACTCGAAGACGACGAGGATGTACAAGCAGTTTATACCAATATACTCTAGTCAAGACCTCCCAATATGTAGATTGCCGCGCTTCGTTCGCAATGACATAATTTCGTCATCCTCGGGCTTGACCCGAGGATCCATACTGCAATAAGCGGATTCCGCATCAAGTACACAATGACAAACTCTTGTCACTGCGAGGCTTTGAAAAAGCCGTGGCAGTCTATTGATAGGTTTTTAGATGCTGTTCATTAGTATCTTCTATAGTTCCTATTATAATTATAGTTTCTATTGTAATCTCTATTATAGGTATGGCGGTTTGTGTATTGCGACCTATTGGCATAGTACCCGTATTGCCCTACATCTGCCGTATATCGTCTGCCGTTGTAGTATCGATAGCCGCTGTAATAGTAGTGACCGTTATATAATGGTCTTCCGTTGTAGTAGTAGTATCCGTCACGATAATACCCGCCATAGTAGTACCGTCCGCCATAGTAGTAGTAAGGCGTATCATAATAGTAGGGATAACTATATGATGACATCGCTACAGCTGCCACAGAAGCGCCTGCGATCGCACCCGCCGCCAACGCCTGCTCTTCAGGGGTACATCCGGTAAAGAGCAGTGTCGAAGAGAGCGCTGCGATCATTCCGATTTTTTTCAACTCATTTTTTATCATTTTACACCTCGTTAGATTTGATAAAACTCACAGATGATTATACTCCAAATTATTTTGATTGCAACTCTTTTTTGAAAATAAT
>DZAQ01000215.1 GCA_022729615.1 Sulfurovum sp. | reverse complement strand
TAATTATGAATATCTTGAAGCCACAAAATAGCTTCTTTGGTCCATTTTATTTCTGCCATTGTTTGATTTTTTGTTTCATCTCTTCATTTGAGACTGTTCTGCCATTTTTAGAGTCTTCCAATCCTCTTTCAATCATTCTAGCAAAAGCAAGTTCTTTCAATATTTCATCATAGGAACTATCATCAGGAAGGGAATCAATAACTTTTTTTGCTGATTTTTTTGCAATGGTCACTCTTTCTCCTTCAATCTTAAATTCTATCCATTATAGCAAAAATTTTTGGTTTTTTTAGTTATTCCTGCTTCACAGCTTAAAGATAGGAATCAGATGATAATGATAATAAACTAGGAGGTCTGTTAGCTTATTTTTTTGAAGTGCGTCAGCCATCATATAGCTTGGGTCTGGTATCATCTGCCAAAACCTTCGATATAGACTCCACGATAAGGAAACCTATGAACTCTCTAGATTGCGATACCTCTCTGCCGTGGCAAAAGCCAAAATCGATCCTTGAAGACCCGCGCGCTCTGGAAGAGCTAGATACCATACTGCGTAACCCCAGCTATATCCTGCCAGAAAAAGATAGTGAATTTATCGCTACAGGCGAAGTGCGAGGGGTGCGGCTGCAGCTGGATTATCTCAAAGCTGAGATCAAAATGGAGCAATACGGTATAGAGAATACTATCGTCGTTTTCGGCAGCGCTCGTATCATCGAGAAGCAGACGGCGATGGAGCGCCTAAGAATCCTAGGTGATATGACGGAGGCAAAATCCAAATGTTTGAATCTCGCCGAAGAGATCCGCATCACCGAAACAATGGTCAAGAAGAGCCGATACTATGACGAAGCGCGCCGTTTCGGTCAACTTGTCGGCAGCAGCGGCAAAGGTCCGGATGACTGCCGGGTCACCATCATGACCGGCGGCGGTCCGGGGATCATGGAGGCTGCCAATCGCGGCGCCTTCGATGTCGGAGCCAAATCGATCGGGCTGAATATCCAGCTTCCGCACGAGCAGTTCCCCAACCCCTACATCACTCCGGACCTCTGTTTTCAATTTCACTATTTTTCGATGCGAAAACTCCACTTTATGCACAGAGCCAAGGCATTGGTCGTTTTCCCCGGAGGCTTTGGGACGATGGATGAGCTTTTTGAGATGCTTACACTTATTCAGACTCGGAAAAATCCCCCTATACCGATCGTATTGGTTTGTCACACCTATTGGAGTCAGGCAGTGAATTTTGATTTTCTGATCGATGAAGGGGTTATCACGCCGCATGACCGCGAACTCTTCTCCTTTGCCGAGAATGCCGATGAGGCATGGGAGATGGTACAAGAGTGGTATCGATCTCGCGGCAATCCACT
>DZAQ01000008.1:16603-21800 GCA_022729615.1 Sulfurovum sp. | reverse complement strand
TAAGAAAACTACTCTCACGAGAGCAGCGGAGTGTTTTAGAATTTTGTTCCCATAGAGAATTCAAACGGCGCTTTATCGTCTTCAGGCACATCATCGAGCGCATAGCCGTAGATCAGATTGATGGCGCCAAAAGGCGATTGCCACTCTATCTGCGCACCCACAGAGCTTCTGGTGAGATCATTTTTGACGAGCGTCCCGCCTCTTACCTCATCGGCTTTGATATGCCCGATATCGCCAAAGAAGGTCAGACGCATCTTCGCTGCCTCAGAGATAGGTATGCTTGCCTCGATGGTTCCGGAGGCACTCTTGTCCCCCCCGAATCTATTCTCGACAGGAATTCCAAAAACAGGGTCGATATAGGAGATATATGGAGAGATCGAGTATGGGCTATATCCTCTTACGCTTCCGACTCCCCCCATATAAATTCTCTCTGCGGTTGGAACTTTCTCGTTTGGCTCATGCTCCAGCCATGTCCCCTTCGCTTTGAAACGCATGATGAGGTCATAATCGATCAAATCCTCCATTCCATAGAAGGCGCCAAACCTTGCATAGAATTTACTCATATTGGCATAGTCATCATAAAAGAGCATATCGCCTGTTTTCAATTCACCGTCAAATGATGCCAGTTCAACATTCAAACCCGCGATAAACCCCTCTCTTGGAGTGTAGTAGTTGTCTGTGTTATCGAAATTGACGCCAAAGAGTCCGGAAGACTTTGTGTATTTGTCGATATAGAGCAGTCTCTCGATCGCATTTGCATCCAATACATTCTCTTCGTTGATCTCCGAAGAGTTATCCATATAGCTGACTCCGACAGAACCGAAGAGGTGGCGCGTAAATTGGCGCCCCCCGATGAGCGACCCCCCGGTTTGGTCTGTTGTATAGTCAATATACTCATAGTAGCGGGTAAAGATACTTGTGCTGAGGCTATATTCGCTATCCCAAACTCTTGGATTGGTGACAGTCAGATCGGCGCTTCTGGAGATCTGAGACCAGTCGATACCCAAATTGCTGCTCAAGCCTGTCCCGAAAAGGTTTTTGTCTGAAATACTGGCATTGATCATTACCCCTTGATAGCTCCCGTATCCGCCGCCGGCAGAGATCGACCCTGTCTGCGTCTCTTTGACCTTGACAAGAAGATTGACCTTCTCGTCGGTGATGCGCTCTGTTTCGATATCTACCTTTTCGAAAAATCCGGTTCTTCCCAGTGCGCTTTTACTCTCTTTGAGGTCGGTAAAATTATATTTATCCCCCGGGGCAAGATAGACATAGCGGCGGACAACTCTATCTTTTGTGACATCATTTCCGGAGATGATGACATCATTGATCGTTACTTTTTTGCCCTGAACAACCTGATACTGCAAATCTACAAGCCCGCTCTTTTCATCTTTGTGAAAATTCGGATTTACCTGCGCAAATGCATACCCGAGATTGCCCACCTCCGCTTTGAGATACTCCATATCGAGTCTCATCTTCTTGATATTGAAGACTTTGCCCTTTTGAAGCTTGAAGTTGGAGACCAATACTGCGCTATCAAGTCCTTGGACATTTTGCGTGAGCGTCACCTTGCCGACACGAAACTGCTTGCCCTCCTCGACAAGATAGCTGATCTCGGCATTGTACGAAGATGTATCGACACGCATCAAGGGCTTGCTCACCTTTGCATCGATATACCCCTCTTTCATATAAGCCTCTTTGGCGCGCATCGAATCATAGGAGAGCTCATCTACTCTTGCGTCACTCTCGCCGAGAAACGGTACCCAGCTCCAAAAACCGGGCTCTTTATTGGCTAAATCTTTTTGAAGATCGCCCTTATCTACATTTTTTGCTCCAATAAAATTGGTCTTTTTGATTTTGATTTTTTCACCCTTGTTGACATCAAAAGTGATCGCATAGCTCTCATTGATTTTCTTTTTGGAGACCTCTACTACCGTATCGTAATACCCTTCGCTCTCTGCCTTGCTGATCAGCGCCTCTTTCGCCTTTTCGATGCGCCGCTCATCATAAAGGTCGCCTTTTTTGAGCCCCATGGCTGTCTGGAGCTCTTTGGACTCATCACTGCTTCCGTAGCCATTGATAGTCACTTTGGAGATAGCGGGTTTTTCGTCAAAGTGATAGACAAGCAAACCATTCTCTTTTCTCTCTACCCATACATCCTTGAAATACCCTTGACTATAGAGGTTCTTAACAGACTCATCTATCTTGGAGGCATCCACCTCATCTCCCTCGCGAATGCCCGCAACCTCTTTGGCAACACTCGGTGAAAGGTGCAGCAACCCGTCAAACTTGATCTGTTTTACCTCTTCAGCTGTGAGCAGAGCTCCGGCTGCGATACTCAATGCGACTATTTTATTCATCATATTCTTCTATCCTTGACAAGCATATTTCTAGGCATAACACTGGTGGAGAGTGTATCTTTTTTTTACTAAATAACTACTAAATAACCTCATTATGCTTCTCTTAAATACAGCAAAAACGCTCCTGTCTAGTGGTATAATGCAACAAATTTTTGAAGGAAAAGAATGAGGATCGGCATCATCGGATTGGGGCTCATGGGCGGCTCACTAGGGATAGCGCTCAAACAAAATATCGACTCTTGTCACATCGCGGGTTTTGATCATAATGCACTGCACTGCGCGCAAGCTTTGGAGCTTGGACTGGTCGATACGATTGCGCCGTCGATAGAGGAGATTTCGCAGTGTGATGTTATTTTTCTGAGCATTCCCGTGGATGCGATCATAGCGACACTTCAAGGGTTCAAAAATATCCATCCTCACTGCACGATCATCGATTTGGGCAGCACAAAAGCAAAAATAGTGGCTTCTACTCCGGCAAAAATACGACAAAACCTTGTTGCGGCGCACCCGATGACCGGCACGGAAAAATTTGGACCCACAGCCGCAGTTGAAGCTCTTTACAAAGACAAAGTGGTCGTACTGTGCGATCTCGAAAAGAGCGGCGCACATCAGCAAGAGGTTGCACTGCGCCTCTTCAGGGCGATCGGTATGCGCTGTGTCTTTATGGAGGCACACGCACATGACCGCCATGCCGCGTACATCTCCCATATGCCCCATGCACTGAGTTTTGCGCTTGCCAATAGCGTCATGAGACAGGAGGATGCCAAAAGCATCACCGCGCTTGCCGGCGGAGGCTTCAGGGATATGAGCCGTATCGCCAAAAGCTCTCCGAGAATGTGGGAAGATATCTTCCGACAAAACAGAAGCAACCTGCTTATCGCTCTCAAACACTTAGATGAAGAGTTGCAAAAATGCCAAAAAATGGTAGAAAACGAAGAGTGGGAGGAGCTTAACGGGTGGATGACCGATGCCAATAAGCTTCATGAGATACTCTAAAGAGCTCCTCAAAATAAAGGCTTGAGTCCTATTTATTGTATCTTTTGACAAGTTCTTTGAGTCTCTTCTTGTCGATCTCAACTCCCTTTTCACCGCGTTTTTTGAGATAGAGCCTGCGCACCATCTCCTCAACCTCTGCGCTTTCGTTGGTATGCGGATAGAGTATCTTGAGCGCCTCATGCTCACCAAAGGGGCTATTGCTTTTTTGCCACTTCAAATGGGGCAATCCTTTGATGCCTATCCATGCAAATAAAATGCCGCCGAAAAATGCCAAAGCAGCCAGCCAATACCATGAGAGCCCTAGCGGCAACTCTCCCGATGGCGCCTTCGCCCCCTCAACTTTATCTTCCAAAGCTCCTTCGGCCATCTTGGGCGAGACCGAATCGACAACCTTCACGGCAGCGCCGCTTCCGCCTGTGACTTCAATAGAATAGCTCTCTATTTTCAGCTCTTTGACTGTTTTGGTTTTGGTATCAAAAAGCGAAAAACTTTGCGCAGGGATAGTGAAGTTGTGATCTGCGATGAATACATATTTTTTTTCATAGCTGCTCACAAACTGATCGCCGCTAAGACTGCTCTGAATCTTCGCATCGTCACTATACAGAGTGACCCCGTCTATCTCATATTTTGCCCCTTCAAAATCTTCCAAATTCCCTTCACCGGTGATCTTGACAGTGAGATGAACCGGCTTGTTGGCTTTCACCTCGGTAGCATCAATCGTCGCGCTCAAGCTGAAATTACCTACCAAATCGGTATCTTTCGGGAGAGGTTTCACCTCAATACTCAAAGGATTTGAGGCGATTTGACTCCAAGTAGGCACATCCATAAATGTTCCGAAAAAATCATCTCTGCGTCTTGAGCGTTCTCCTATCTTGACTCTGGCAGGCTCGATCGTGACATTGCCTTCACTCTTTGGGATAAGCGCATAACGCAGCTCATGGACGACGAAATTCCCTTTTCTTGAGACTCTCTCTTTTTCAACCTCTTTGATAATGAAATCTTTGGTTTGCGGCTTTTGATACTCCAGCTGCATCAATTCAGAACTTCTCGACTCGCTGAAAAAGACTGAAAGCAACAGAGGCTCTCCGAGATGAACACTCTGTTTGTTAGAAGTCATCTCAAGCGTGAATTTTGCCGATCCTTGTGCGGTTTGCGGTGTAGCTTTGGCAATTTGTATCTCAATAGGGTCGGTTGCTGCCTCTTTGCCATCCACTTTGATCTTCAACGAGGGGATTGTCATCGCTTTGTCAGGAGTAAAAGTGAGAACAAGCTGTTTTTTGCTCTCTTGCGTCAGTGCACCATTGACAACCTGCATACTGCTGCTTTTGAATGTGGAACTGCTCTCGATAGGATATCCTCCGATATCATCAATCTGCGGAAAAACGACATCCTCTCCGATTGCCTCAAGTATGAGCCGTACACTGCTGCCTTCCGAGATGGCGCTCTCCTCTACCCTGGCTAATGCGTCCGCACCCATCGCCATCACAAGCGAAATGTGCCACAATAGCAGTCCAAGCAGTATCTTTCTCATTTTTTTTCCTCGCTTCTAACTCTTTGTATCACCATGGATTGACCTCCTCACCGCTCTCCCCTTTTTTGGGATCTGTCGCTTGATACATCATCGCAGGCATCTTCTTTTGTCCAAGCTGTTTCAGCAGCCCCTCAACCTCTTTTTGTGTCATTGCCTGCTCTTTCTCTTCGGGAGTCTGCATATCTTTTTCACCAGTATTGTCCTGCTCTTGCTTCTCGTTTTTTCCGCTCTGATCCTCTTGAGGTTTTTGTGACTTGGGCTGCTGCTCTTTTTGTTGCTGCTCACCCTTTTTTTGCTGCTCCGGCTTTTGCTC
>DZAQ01000008.1:0-16503 GCA_022729615.1 Sulfurovum sp. | reverse complement strand
GCTGCTGCTCTTTTTGTTGCTGCTCACCCTTTTTTTGCTGCTCCGGCTTTTGCTCGTTGCTATTTTGCTCTTTACTATTTTGTTCTTTGGGATCATTTGAAGAGCTATTTTTTTGGGTTTGGTTTTGGTCTTCTTGAGAATTTTGCTTCTGCTCTTTTTTCTGCTCTTCTTTTTTTTGTTGCTCTTGCTTGCTTTGTTGTTGCTCTTTTTTTCTTTTTTTGGCAAGCTCGAGATTGGCGTGTGTCTGCGGATCATCCTTGATCTTGAGCGCCTCTTCATAAGCCTTGATCGCCTCATCATATTTTTGCTGTTGGAAATAGCTATTGCCTATATTGTGCTTTCTGTATGCCTCATTTACCCCTTGGGCTTTGTTGTATGACTCCAGAGCCTTGTCATACTGTTTCGTCTTATAGTAGGCATTTGCCTTGTCGTATTCTAGCTCTGACGACCTCTTCTCGAGACCTTCCAAAAGTACGGCGCTCTTTTGGTACTCCTCTTTTTCGTACGCCTTATTGGCAGCTTCTATGGTCTTAAAATCCATCAAACCCGCATCTGCACACACTGCAAAGCCCAAGAAAAATGCCAATCTTTTCATCACACACTCCTCCTTTTTGGCAGCGAGCCAAAGCCGATCAGCAGCAGCAAAAGCGCCCCTATGAGCGGATAGTAAAAGAGTTCGACAAGGTCTTTGATCCTCACTTCGCCCTGCTCTTGTGCTTTGTACCGAGAATGTATTGTCGCGACCAGTTTGTCGATATCCTCTTTGCCGTTGCCAGCCACCACATACGCACCGCCTGAGTCAAGCGCGGTTTGCCCCAATGCGTCATTGCGCTGAGAGATGGCGATCGTCCCATCTTTCTGGGTGAGTGTTTTGCCGTTCTCATCGAGCACCGGCGCCCCCTTCTCGCTCCCTACCAAAACTGCGTAGAGCTCTATGCCGCTCTTTTGTATCTGCGCGGCAAACCCCTCAAGCGCCTTTGCATCACCTCCGTCACTCACGACTATGAGGATCTTCGGTCTCTTTTTTTCGACCATCTTTGCCGCCAACTCTCCCATAGCACCAAAATCGGTCGAACCCATATTGATATATTGATGGTTTACCCGCTGGGCTATATCGCCAAGCGTCGCTTTGTCACTGGTGAAGGGGGCAAGCACGAATGCTGCTTTTGCGAACGCTATCATCGCGATCTCGTCACTGGGCATCTTTTCAAAGAGCGCAAGAAGTTTCTTTTTGGCGAACTCCAAACGGTTGGGGTAGATATCTTCACTGCGCATGGAAGCGGAGATATCAAGCGCCACGACCACCGGAATGCCCGCGACCTCAACTATCTTATCCCCCTTGTGTATCACCGGTCTCGCTATCGAGACGATCATCAAAAAAATTGCCGCAAAGAGGATGATATTGCGTACCGCCGGAGGCACGGCACTGCTCGCACTGCTCAGTCGTTCAAGTACCTTCTCGTCAAAAATCCTCTCAAGACGATCTTTGTTGGTCGAGAGCAAAAAGGCAAAGATCACAAAAGGGATCGCCAAAGCCCAAAAAAGAGCAGGATAGACAAAAGTTACCCCCTGCATCACTACACTCCTCTCGCATTGCGATAGTAGAGATAGACAAGCAGTGAGAGTATCGCTATAAAGAGCGGATAGATATAGAGGTACTCCTTTTGGTGCACCCTTTTATCGTCAAGTTCACTTGCCTCAAGCCTGTCGATCTGTGAATAGATCTCTGATAGCATTTGACTCTCTTGCGCCCCGAAAGCCTCTCCTTTGCCTGCATCCGCCAATGCTTTGAGATAGCGCCCGTTATAATCGCGCGGATTGCCGATGCCTATCGCATAGAGTTTGATCGGGCTTTTGGCGATGATATTTTTGATATCCTCAAAAGGAACCCTGCTGCTATTGTCTTTGCCGTCCGTGAGGAGTATCGCTATTTTGGATTTGGCTTTGCTTTTGCCGAGCATAGCATACGCCTGCACCAAAGCATCATTGATCGCCGTACGCCTGCCCGCGATCCCTAGCTGCTGATACTCCACGATACTCTTCAAAAACTCGCTTTCAAAGGTAAGCGGAGACGCCACAAACGACACATCGGCAAAGGTGACGACCCCCACACGGTCATTGGTTCTTTTGGAGATAAAATCACTCATCACCTCTTTGACCACCTCAAATTTGTTTTTATCAGGATCATTTGCGTCAAATCTTCTCTCCTTCATCGATTCGCTCGCATCGATCACGAGCACGATATCGCGCCCCTCTTTTCGGCTCTGCTGGTACTCGCTCGTCAAAACCGGCGAGGCAAGCGCCGTCACCGCCATCGCGATACCAACCCATTTGAGCCAAAAGAGCAGGGAATTTCTCTTTGCGCTGCTTTGTATCAGCCTATCGATATGAGGGAAATAGATCGCCCTTCCCCGCTCATAGCACCATTTTGCGCAAACTATAAAAAGAAGAAGAGTCCCAAACGCATAAGGATATTCGAAACTAAACTGATTCATCCGCTACCTGCACAAAAAGACTGAACTGCTGCAAAGTTTTAGCATCAACGGCTTGGACCTCTTTTTTGTACTTATACTGCTCCAGCAGAGGCTCGAGCTGCTCAAAAAGCTCTTTACGCCTCTCATCCGTCGCCAAAAGTCTCGCGTAATGTGTCGCCTTGTAGGCGCTCTGCTTGGAATCTTCCCAGTCGATCGCATGGAGCGCGGCAAGATACTCTTTGGCTAAATTCTTTTTGCGGTACTCCAAATATTTCTTTACGGCAAAATAGAGTATTGCGCTTAAAAGGAGCACGCCAAACCCGATCAGCGCCAAAAAAAGAGTATAGCTCTGATCGGGTATCTCCAGAAGCGGCTTGATATCATAGAGCTCTTCCGGCGCGTTCGCTGAAATATTTTGGCTCATGGCTTCTCTCCTTTCAACCGGCTCATCTCATTCGTTTCAAGAGCTTCATATAGGGATCCTCATCGGTATATATCTTGGCAAATCGAATCCCGATTTTTTTGAAATCGCTATAGAGCTTTTCATCGTTTTTTAAAAGCGCTTTTTTATATCGTTCCACTACACCCCTGTCGATATTGCCCTCAAACCCTTTGCGGCTCTCCATATCGACAAGCCGCAGGTACCCCAGCTCCGCGGGATTCTCCTCAAAACGATCGCGCACGATGATAGCAAAGAGGTCATGCTTTTTGCTCAAAAGCCGCAAATCAACTGCCCCGATGAAATCTGAAATGACAAAAAGCAAAGAGCGTTTTTTGACTTGGGCATAGAGCATATCGGCAAAACCGCCGAAATCCCCCTCCTTGCCGATCACATCAAACTCCATCATCGATTCAACGGCAGCACTCACCGAAAAGAGTTTTTTGCTCGGTCTGCTCTTTTGGTAGAGTCTCTCTGCAAAAATAATATTTGAAAAAAGATCACTGTTTTTGATGGCAGAAAACCCAAGGATCGAGACGATCTCCGCCATCACTTCGCTCTTTTGTCTTGCCGTACCGAAATAGACAGATCCATTCATCATACAAGCCGCCACTACATTGAGCTGACGCTCCTCATGGTAGATCTTGACGAAGGGTCTGCCCAGCTTTGCTGTCGTCTTCCAGTCTATTTTTCTGACATCATCTCCATAGATATACTCCCTAAGTTCGGCAAACTCAAACCCCTGTCCATGAAACAAAGAGGGATTGTTGCCCAACAAATCACCAAAGACCTGCTTGCGGCTCTTGAGAATGATTTTTTTGACTCTATTTTGCACCACGATATCCTAAGGTATAGCAACAGCCGCCAAAACTTTTTCGACAATAAAGTCTTGGGTGATCCCCTCCGCCTCAGCCTCATAACTCAATATGATCCTATGGCGCAGCACCTCTTTGGCGATATAGGCGATCTCGACTGGGGAGACATACTCTTGACCCTTGAGATAGGCGATCGCTCTGGATGCCTTGTACATATCGATACTCGCCCGCGGACTTGCTCCAAAGGCGATATAACCCTCAAGCGCATCAAGTCCATAGGCTTTGGGATCTCTGGTGGCAAAAACAAGCTCCACGATATATGCTTCGATCTCCTTGTCCAAATGCACCGCCATCGCCTCTTTGCGGATCTGCTCAAGATCCTCCAGAGTTGCAACCTGTTCGATCTTCCCGAAGGTATCGTTGGCGGCTCGCCTCGCGATCTCCAGCTCCTCCTCTTTGGTGTTGTAGCCGACAACTATTTTCATCATGAAGCGGTCCAGCTGCGCTTCGGGCAGCTCATACGCCCCCTCCTGCTCTACGGGGTTTTGCGTCGCCATGACCAAAAAGGGAGGGTCGAGTCGGAAACTCTCGTCCCCTATCGTCACCTGCCTCTCTTGCATCACCTCCAAAAGCGCCGATTGCACTTTCGCCGGCGCTCTGTTGATCTCATCTGCGAGCAGCAGATTGGTAAAGACGGGACCCTTCTTGATCTTGAAGCTATTGTTGGTCGGATCATATATCTCCGTACCGACGATATCCGAAGGAAGCAGATCCGGCGTGAACTGCACCCGCTTGAAATGCAGACCCAAGCTCTTGGCAAGCGCATTGACGGTTGTCGTCTTCGCCAGTCCCGGCACACCCTCGAGGAGTATATGTCCGCGGCACAAAAGTCCCGCCAAAAGTCCCTCGATCATCTTCTCTTGACCCACTACCACTTTGCCCATTTCCGTTTTGATAGATTGAATAATTTGATGCAATAGTTTTCTCCTTTGACAGTATCACTGCCGCCGTAATTTCTAACGCCCATAATACACAGATGAGATAAATCGAAGATTAATACTCTTTGTGGTGCTGATTGGCAAGCTTGACAAACTCTGCCGAGGTCTGAAGCAGCTCTTGATAGCTGCCCCGCGCTACTATTTTGCCTGCCTCAAAGAGCAAAATCGTATCCGCCTGCTCTATGGTGCTCAAACGGTGCGCTACGACAAAGGTGATCATCTGTGATTTAAGCGACTCAAGCGCTGACTGGATCGCTTTTTCACTCTTGTTGTCAAGCGCGGATGTCGCCTCATCGAGGATAAGAATCTCAGGCGACCGATAGAGTGCGCGCGCCAGTGCGATCCGCTGCCGTTGACCGCCGCTGAGATTTGCCCCAAACTCATCAAGTATCGTATGGATACCTTCGGGTATCTTCTCGACAAACTCCCACGCATGGGCACGCTTGAGCGCCTCTATAGCCCTGTTCTCATCCACCTCCATCCCATAAGCGACATTTGCGAGGATACTCTCTTGGAAGATATAGATTCGCTGCGTCACATAGGCGATCTTTTGGTGGAGCGACTCAAGCGTATAGGCACTGATAGGGAGATCATTGATCTTCAGGCTTCCGGAACTTGGTTCATAAAAACGCACCAACAGATTGACGAAACTGCTCTTTCCGGCGCCGCTATCGCCTACAAGCGCATAGACTCTCCCTTTGCCCGCCTCGAGCGTCACGCCTCTGAGCGCCTCCTTTTTGTCATACCGGAGCGCGACATCAAAGAACTCTACGCTTTGGACTTGAAGAAGCATCTCCTCTCCGGAGACTATTTTGGGGCGCTGGATGAAAAGTTCATTGAGTCTTTCGGTTGCGGCTACGGCATCTTGGAGCTGGTTGTGGATATTTGAAAGGACACGAATAGGGTCATAGAGCAAAAAGAGCGCCGTGACAAACGCGAAGAAAGTTCCCACCGTGATCTCCCCTCGGATCACCTGCGATGCTCCCACATAGATCGCCACAGCAACCGCGATCGAACCGAAAAACTCAAGAGAGGGACCCACCATCGCATTGATAAGCTGCTGCTTCATGGTGAGCTTGAAATAGTTGAGATTCTCTTTGGCGAAACGGCGGTATTCAAACTTCTGTGACGAGCTCGATTTGATCACCTCGATATTGTTGAAAATCTCCGTCAGTCTTGATGTCAAATCGGCACTGCTCTCCTGAGAGCGCCTTGCGTAGCGTTTCATTTTGCGCGCAAGCATTTGCAGTGGCAGCAGCGCGAGCGGCATGATCACCAAAAAATAAAACGCGAGCTTCGGGCTTTGGTAGATCACATATCCCGTCAATGCGACGATCAGCATCACATTGACCATCATGCGCGGTATCATCGATGAGACAACCTGTTGGATGCGGCCAAGATCATTGGTGATACGGCTGAGGAGTTCGCCGCTGCGCATCTGATTGAGATAGGCGATATCTTGGTGCATCAGATGGAGCGAGAGCTGATCCCGCAGTTTCCTGACGATATCATCCCCGATATAGACGGTATAGTAAGTCTGCACGAAACGACCGATCGATTTGAGCATAAAAATCGCGATGATAGCAGCGGGGATAAGCAGGAGCATTGTCTCATCTTTGCTGATAAAAAGATCATCGAGCAGCGGTTTGAGCATATGCGCCATCAGCGTCGTAGAGAGTGCCACGGCGATCATCCCCAATATGGCAAGCAAAAACTCTTTTTTGTATCCCGCCATATAAGGAAGGAAATATTTCAATAGCGCTCTCATCGCAGCCTGCCTCTGTTTTTGATGATCTCTATCACCTCATCGGCACTGATCTGCTTCATGCACTCATGGTGCCCAAGCGGACAGACACGCTTCATACACGGAGCGCACGCCATCTCTTTACGGAGCCAAAAACCATACTCATTGCCCCATTGGCTCGTCTCTTCATGCCTGGTAGGACCAAAAAGCGCTACAGTAGGCACTTGATATGCGGCAGCCACATGCATGGGACCGCTATCGTTTGTCACAAGCCAACTCAGTCCGCCGACATGAGAGATAAGCTGGGCAATTGAGGTCATACCGGCAAGGTTTTCGACATTTTCTACACCGGCATCTCGGATTGCGCTCTCAATATCTGCCGCCATCGCCACCTCGGCAGGCCCGCCAAAAATGACAATATCATATTGATCTGCCAGCTCGATAGCTACTTTGGCAAAAGAGTCCGGATACCAGCGCTTCGCCGAGCCGTAACTCGCACCGGGGTTGATGCCAAGAGTCGGACGGGGATAGCTATGAGGGGCTTGATAGAGTTTGAGTTTACCGGGCGTTTTTGCCGTGATCAATCCGCACTCTTGAAGAAAAAAATGGTACTTGGCAACCTGATGCATCCCGCTGTAATGTTTGGGGAATTGGCACTTCTTGGGTGCGTCCACCCACAAAAGAAACCAAGCCGAACGCAACGAACTACGAAAAGAGAGCGCAAGATCAAACGAGCCCAATGCCTTGGCTTTTCGCCGCACTACCCACCACCCCTTCTCAAGCGCTTCGCTTGCGGTGACTCGCGGATGATCTTTGAGCGCTTCAGTTGAGAGCACAGAGCCCACAAGTGTCAGCTTCGCGTCCGGATACGCTTCCAAAAGAGCCTCCAATGCCGGCGTCACCATCACCGCATCCCCCAGCCAAGTAGGCAGCTCAATGAGTATCTTCATTCTCTTTTTCTCTCTTTACTTTGTTGATCTCATAGAGTTTGATATATTTATAAAAGACGCTATTGGCATTGGTCACACTGATCACCAACCCCTCATAGCCCGAAAGGAAACCTTTTTTGAAAATATAGAATTTCAAAAAAGCAAAAAGAGTCCGAAGGAGCGCCTTGGCAGGAGAACTACTCTTTATATAAGCATGATCTTTCGCCCAGAGTGTCGAGTAGTACTGCATTTTCCCTATCAACTCCTCCGCATTGCGGTAACTATAGTGCTTGAGTCTATGAAGGAGCGTGACCCTCTGCACCCCCGAAGGAAAAACCAGACTCTCATGCACCCGGTTTTGGTTAAACTGTACATTTTCCCTACAATAGAGCCGATCAACCAGATCATCCTCCCAGCCGCAGCACCGAATAAGTTTACGGTTATAGTAGTTATCCCGAATGATCGCATAGACTTTTTTGGGATCAAGCTTGAGGGAAAGTATCTCATCCGCCAATGCCTCCGAGAGTATCTCATCGCTATCTATCGAGAGGATCCAGCTATTTTTTGCGTATGAGGCGGCTAAGTTTTTGAGCGGTCCGAAACCGATAAATGGGGACTCAAAGATCTTGACATTGTCAAACCCTCCAGCGATGGCTGCCGTATCATCCGTAGAGCCGTTATCAAGCACGATAATCTCTTCAAAACGGTGCAGTGCGCTTAGCGACTCAGCAAGGGTGCGCGAGGCATCTTTGACTATCATGACGACACTCACAGACTGACTCATCGGCTCTCTTTCGCTGTTTGATCAAAAGAAGAGTCTGCGCGAGACTGCGCCAAAAGCAGACCCGTGATCAAAATAAACAGACCCGATGTGAACTGAATGTGGAGCTGAACATCCGAAAACATCGTCACAAGATAGACGCTTAGAAGTATATATTTGATATTGCGGTCACGCTCGCTGCGCAATGGAATTTTGGCGATCGCATAGAGCATGAATAGAAAAAATCCAAATCCGACCATCCCGATCTCGATCAAAATCTGCAAATATTGATTTTGGAGATGGTTGGCATCAAAAAGCCAATCATCTTTGGGAAATTCACTCTTTGCCTTTTGACGGATCAGCGGCATCGCATCCACGACTCCGGTACCAAAAAATGGATGCTCCCTGACTATCCCTAGAGAGAGAATCGTCATGCCGGCACGGTACCCCAGTGAACTATTGTAGCTATCCTTCTGGATCATCGCTTGGATATCACTCTGCGCGACACGGATCCGCTCTTGGAAATTATCGCTCAGAGCGTACGCGGCACCCAAAATAGCTATAGCCAAGAGCGCGGAGAGAATAAGCGCCTTGAGTCTATTTTCAAAGTGCATGAACCCCAAAACAAAAAGTCCGACCAGAAAAGCCGCCTGCCCGGTACGCCCATTGATCAAAAAAAGCGTCGTAACCATGGCGGCAAAAAGCAGAAGATATACCGCTCTCAAGCTCCATCTTCTCTCGCGCAGCACAAGATCCAAAAGCACAAGAGCCACAAAAGCCAGAAAAGTGCTGTATTGGATATGGTGCATGAACGGTGAGGGGTTTTGCGCTATTATCCGGCTCTTTTCGATAAGCTCAAGATATATCCCATAGGAGAGGATCTCACTCACTGCCATCCCCACGATCAAAGCGCCTAGCGCGATCGGAATAAATCGTTTTCGCAGCACAACCATGATAATTCCAGCCAAAAGAAGGTAGAGATAGGGGACGAGATATACCGCCCCCGCACGCCAAGAGTCATAAGGCTGCCACAAAAGAGTCAAAAAATAGAATGCGACAAACAAAATAATACCCTTCATCGCAAAGCTACTCCAAATGATTCCCACACTCTTTTTGAAGTTTCCGCCAAAGAAAAACAGCGCCCCCAGCAAAGCGGCTGCGATGCTCACACTAGCGCGAGAGAGCGGCAGCATGAAAGCAAACAGCACTATCAGATAGTTTGAAATTTGGGCTAGACTCATTACATCTCTCACCGCTACTCCCTCAAATTCCATCGATCATGCATCCAAAACCATTGCGCCGGATACTCTTTGATGATCGCTTCAAGAGTGAGATTATACCGCTGCGTCATCTGCTTTAGTTTCTCTTCATCCTCCTCGACCTCATCAGCTCTATACTCTACAGGATCGCCGATATCAAGGCGGTACATGCCTTGTGAGACCCTAGGCATACTGATGGGGATGACGACCGGATCGCTTTTGAGCTTCATCATCGCGACAGAGTTGGTCGTGAAGGCATCCCGACCGAAAAAAGGTACCAAAAAACCATTTGCCTTGTTGACCTTCTGGTCGATCAGTACACCGATAGCGCCGCCGCTTTTGAGCTCTCTCATCATGGCGATACCCGCACTTCTTTTGTACACTGTCTGGTTGCCGTATCTTGAGCGAAATGGCAAGATGATCTCTTTGTCGATGAGCGGGTTGTCCCCCTCTCTGCCGACTACCACCATAGGAAAACCGTGCTTGGAGGCAAAGAGCGGCGGCAGCTCCCAATTGGAAAAGTGCGCCCCCATAAAGATAAAACCATTTTGATACCGGCTCTTGAGAAGTGCAAGCTTTGCCAATGCCTCTTCACGATTCTCCACGATCGCATCTATCTCCAATCGTCCGCTGAGCAAAAAAAGAGTATCCGTCAGCGTCTTTGAAAGCTCGATATAGACCTCTTTTGAGAGCCCCTGTATCTGCTCGACCCCCAAGTCATTGAAAGCATAAGAGAGATTTTCGATCGTGATTTTACGCCTGCTTTTGACCAAATGATAAAAGAGCAGAGCCAAAATTTTCGTAGCTCCATACCCCCAAGAGCGCGGCAACATCGAAAAGAGCGCTATCAATCCCTTGACTCCATAATATTCCAATGAGATGACAAGTGAGCTTTTTATTGCCACTATTTTTGCCCCATATGTGCCATGAGCGGTTTTTGCAGCAGCTCTTTGGCAAGGGCTATTATCTGCGCCGGTTCGATTTCTCCGATAGAAAAATCCTCTTTATTGAGCCGCAGAGGATCGACTATACTTGAGCTGGAGAGAGTTCTTGTGTACCCCCCTTCAAGCGTATTCCTTGATGCGGGAGTGGGTCCAAACAGGGTAATACTCGGACGGTTCATCGCCCAGGCAAAATGGGTCGGACCGCTGTCTCCCCCGATGACCAGATCGGCTCTGGATATCAAAGCCTTGAGTTCTCCTATGGTAAGGCGCGGGGCTACCGATGCTTTTGTCTTTTCAGCGACACTCCTTGCCGCTGCGTATTCGTTGTTGCTCCCCCATACCAAAATGGCATTTTCTCCGATCCCTCGGATCACCTCAGCCAACTTCTCTTTGGGATAGATTTTGCTCTCCCAGCTTGACCCCATGATATAGAGAATATTTTTATGATTTCGCGTCACATAGGGTGCGCTTACTCTTCTTTCGTTCTCATCAAAATAGAGAAACGGCTCTTTTGTGCAGAGCATCTCCATATCAAACTCTATTCCCAATGCCGAGCAGACAAGCTGAAGATTCCTTGAGATGACATTCTCTTTATAGGGGAGATGAAAGGTTGTGCCATAGAGGAGCGAAGCAGGCTTTTCGCGTATCGAATCCTTGTCAAATCCTACGCTTGGTCCCAGCATACGGGCAACCAATGAGGATTTGATAAGTCCTTGCAAATCTATCACGATATCATAACTGTTTTTGGCATACTCCGAGATGAGTCTCGCTTGAGAAAAAATCTCCGCCGTATGGCTCTTGATCGCCTTGAGATTGAGCGGCAAAATCCTTCCGATATGGGGATTGCCCTCCAAAATAGAGGCAAATCTCTCTTCAACGATCCAGTCAATTTGACTCTCGGGAAGCGCGCGTTTGATGAACTGCAAGACAGCCATCGCATGCACGATATCACCTATCGCCGAGAGTTTTACTATCGCAATATTCACGCCTCTTTCGCCCCGCTTATCATAATATGCTCTTATTGGTTATAATTTTAGCCAAATAGTCTAAAGGATTTACTATGATTTGTATTTTTGATACAGAAACCATCCCGGATATTGACCTTATACGAAAGAGTTTTGAGGTTGAGGGGTTGAGCGATCATGATGCGACACTCAAGGCGCAAGAGGAGCACAACACACAGCACGGCACATCATTTCTGCCCTTGGCATACCACCGTGTTGTTGCTCTCTCTGCCGTGATCGCAGATGAATTTGGGAATTTTATCAAAGTTGGAGATTTTGGCAATAAAAGCGATGAAGAAGAGGCGATTATCCGCCATTTTTTCAGCTTCATCGAAGAGAAAAATCCCAAGCTGGTCTCCTTCAACGGCAGAGGATTTGATATGCCCATGCTTTTGATTCGGGCGATGCGATACAATCTCTCTTTTGGTACCTATTTTGATCAAAACAATCCGAGACTGGGCAAAAGCAAATGGGAAAATTATAGACAGCGCTACGCTGAGGAGTTTCATACCGATCTGCTTGACTCTCTGGGGAGTTTTGGGGCAGTGCGCAATCTCAAACTCGATACGCTCTGCACCATGGCAGGGATTCCAGGCAAATACGATGTCTCCGGTGATCAGGTTTTTGCACTTTTCTACCAAGGAGAGGTCGAGAAAATCAGAGAATACTGCCAATCCGATGTCCTCAACACCTACTGGCTCTATCTCAAATATGAACTCCTCAAAGGAGCGCTTGCTTTGGAGGATTACTACAGATTTTTAACCGCCATGCGCCAGAAGCTTCCCAAGCGCGGCTACTACGATATTTTTGTTGAGGCGATCGACAGGGAGATTGCAAGGCAATAAGCTTATTTGGCTATAATAAGCCTTCAACAAAAGCGCCAAAAGGAAGCGAGTGGTAATTGGTATCGTCGATTACAATATGGGCAATCTTGCCTCTGTCGTCAATATTTTTGACAAAATAGGCGCGCAGACATATATCGAAAAAGATCCGGCAAAGCTCTCAAGCTATGACAAGATCATTCTTCCGGGCGTAGGAGCTTTCGGCGATGCGATGGAGCACCTCCGCCTCCAAGGGATGGATGAGGCGATCAAGCTCTATGCGGCGAGCGGGAAGCCTATGTTTGGCATTTGTCTGGGTATGCAGCTGCTTTTTGAGAGCAGTGAAGAGTTCGGTTTGACGCAAGGATTGGGACTGATTCCCGGCAAAGTGGTTGCGTTTGATGAGAGCAAATTTGATCATCCGCTCAAAGTGCCCCACATGGGTTGGAATGAACTCTTCAGAAAAGACAGAGAGCGGGTATCAGGAGAGAGTCCGCTTTTTGCGGGGCTGGGAGATGAATTTTATCTCTACTTTGTACACTCTTATCATGCCCTATGCGAAGATCGCTACGCTATCGGCAAGACACACTATGGGTATGAATTTGTCTCTGCGGTGCAAAATGAAAACATTTACGGCATCCAGCCGCATCCCGAAAAGAGCCATGACAATGGACTCAAGATTATTCAAAATTTTATACAACTCTAAAGGCACCGACCAATGATCATTTTACCGGCGATAGACCTCAAAGACGGCAAGGCAGTCAGACTCACCAAAGGGGTCATGGAGACAGCAAAGATCTATAGTGACGAACCGTGGCAAGTCGCCAAAAGATTTGAGGAGCTTGGGAGCGAGTGGCTGCATTTGGTCGATCTAAACGGCGCATTTGCAGGCGCTCCGCAAAATCTCGAGCAGATCAAAAAGATCAGAGAAAACTGCAACCTCAAATTGGAGCTTGGCGGCGGCATCCGAGACGAAGAGACGATCAAAATGTATCTGGATCTGGGAGTTGACCGTCTCATACTCGGGTCGATCGCCGTCAAAAATCCTCAGTTCGTCAAAGAGATGGCGGCAAAATACCCCATTGTTGTCGGCATTGATGCGATAGACGGAAAAGTTGCCGTCGAGGGGTGGGCGAAAGTAAGTCAAATGGATGCCGTTGATCTGGCGAAAGCCTTTGCGGATGCCGGCGTGGAAGCTATCATCTGCACTGATGTGGGCAGAGACGGTATGCTCAGCGGCGTCAATGTCGATTTTACCCGCCACATCGCCGATGCCTCAGGCATACCCACTATCGCAAGCGGCGGACTGAAGGATATGAATGATATTCACAGGCTTATAGAAGCCAAAATATACGGCGCCATCGTCGGCAAAGCCTTTTACGAGGGGACTCTCGACCTTCAAGCCGCATTCAAATTGACAGGAGAGATCTGATGCAAGATACTTATCAAGAGCTTACTATTACGGTGGAGCCGCAATTTGTAGAGTTGATCGCCGACTATATTTCCAATATCTTCGATGATTCGCTTGAGATAGGGGATGAGACGATCATTATCCGCAGCGAGAGCGACCTTGCCCATGTTCGAAGATCGCTTGAAGAGCTTCGGGATACACTCGGCGAGAGCTTCAAGATCGGCTTCAATCTCGAAGAGAAAGAGGCTGTTGACTGGATCAAGAAGTACCAAAACTCTATCGAGCCGATCGAAGCGTCGCAATTTTATATCTACCCAAGCTGGTATCCGCCCAAGGAGGGGAAGATCAACATCACCATTGATCCCGCTTTGGCATTTGGCTCCGGACACCACGCCACCACTTTTAGCTGCCTTGAGGCGATCTCAGAGCAGATCAAGGGGGGTGAGCGCGTGCTTGATGTGGGGTGCGGCAGCGGGATATTGGGGCTTGCCTGCACCAAACTCGGAGCAAGAGCAGAGCTCTGTGATACCGACCCGCTCTCCATCCAAAGCGCACAAGAGAATTTCGCGCTCAACAGCGCCCAATTCGACCAGATCTGGGAGGGTTCAGCCAACAAAGCCAACGGTGAATATGATATTGTACTTGCCAATATCATCGCCGATGTGCTTCGATTTATTGCCAAGGACTTAATTGCGGCAACTAAACCGGGAGGCGCTTTGATTCTTTCAGGAATTTTAGATACAAAAGAGCCGCTGGTTCGCCCATCCTATGAGTCGCTTACGCTTATTGAGCGCAAACAAAAAGAGGAGTGGGTCACACTGATTTACAAAAAGGATACCGATGAACAATAACCAAAACAACCAAAATAATAATTTTTTCAACAACAATCCGCTGCTTGCCTTTGCGCTCTTTTCGATAGTCATCATCTTGATCTTCAAAGCCTTTATCGGCGATGGAGAAGGACTTGGCACTATGGTAGGCGACAAAAGCACATCCATGACAAAACAGGTCAGCTATTCTGATGTCAAAACTCTTATCAAAGAGGGGAAGATCACCAGCGTCAAACTCACACCCATGGCGATCGAAGCCATCGGCAGCGATAATGGCAGAAATGTCCGCTACATCGCCCAAAATGTCCCTGCCGTTGACAAGGATCTCATTCCTCTGCTTGATGAAAAAAATATCAAATACGAAGGAATTATGGGCGGCGGATGGCTCTCTGAGCTAATAGGCATGATGCTGCCGATCATCATATTTTTTGCGATTTGGATGTTTTTGGCAAAACGGATGCAAAAAGGGATGGGCGGCGGCATCCTCGGGATCGGCAAAGCAGGCAAACTCATAAACGGCGAAAAACCGGAGACTAGGTTTAGTGATGTTGCAGGCGTCGAAGAGGCGAAGGAGGAGGTCAAAGAGATCGTTGATTTTCTCAAATATCCCGAACGCTATATGGAGCTAGGCGCCAAGATACCCAAAGGGGTGCTTTTGGTAGGACCTCCGGGTACCGGCAAAACACTCCTCGCCAAAGCGGTTGCGGGCGAAGCCTCTGTTCCGTTTTTCTCGGTGAGCGGATCAAGCTTCATCGAAATGTTTGTCGGAGTAGGAGCAAGCCGCGTGAGAGACCTCTTCGAACAAGCCAAAAAAGATGCTCCTGCTATTATATTTATCGATGAGATAGATGCGATCGGCAAGAGCCGTGCTTCAGGCGCCAACTTCGGCGGCAACGACGAGAGAGAGCAGACGCTCAACCAGCTTCTTGCAGAGATGGACGGTTTTGGCACCAATACTCCGGTTATCGTACTGGCTGCTACCAACAGACCGGAGATTCTCGACGCGGCGCTCCTGCGAGCAGGACGATTTGACCGTCAAGTACTTGTCGACAAGCCCGACTATGAAGGCAGACTCGAGATACTCAAAGTCCACAGCAAAGATGTCAAACTCTCCGGCAAAGTCGATATGGCGGCTATCGCCAAAGCGACAGCAGGACTTGCCGGCGCCGACCTTGCCAATATCATCAACGAATCAGCGCTGCTTGCGGGCAGACTCAACAAAAAGGAGATCGAACAGTCCGATTTGATGGAGGCGATAGAGCGGGCTTTCGTAGGACTAGAGAAGAAAAATCGCAAGATAAATGACCTCGAAAAGAAGATCGTCTCTTATCATGAGAGCGGTCATGCTTTGATGGCAGAGCTTACTGAAGGCGCTACGAGAGTGACCAAAGTCTCCATCATCCCAAGGGGTCTCGGGGCTCTAGGCTATACACTTCACCTCCCTGATGAAGAAAATCGATTCCTCAAACAAAAAAAAGAGCTCTTGGCCGAAATAGATGTCCTTTTGGGTGGGAGAGCTGCCGAAGAGATATTTGTAGGAGATATCTCCACAGGTGCCGGAAACGATCTGCAGCGAGCAACAGCTATCGTCAAAGATATGATCTCTGTTTACGGCATGAGCGATGTCGCGGGACTTATGGTGCTTGAGAAGTCGCAAAACAGCTTCCTTGGCGGCGGAATGTCCCAAAAAGACTACAGCGAAAAGACTGCCGAGAAGATCGACGAGGCAGTCAAATCCCTTCTGGGTGAGCACTATGCGCATGTCAAACAGACACTTGGCGAATATGCCGACGCTATCGAAGAGATGGCAAAGGTATTGCTCGAAGTCGAGGTTATCGAAGGAAGCAGAGTCCGCGCTATCATCGAAGCATACGAACAAGAAAGGGGAATGCCAAGCCGCTTGGCACATCATGCCAAAATAGCCAAAGAACAAAGAGAAGCAATCTAAAAAGAGACTGCCGCGACCTGAAGGTCTCGCGGTGATGAAGAGTGGTTATTGTATGAAAGTGGATTCCGCATCGAGTATTCAATGACGAAAATCCCGTCATTGCGAGGAGTGAAACGACGCGGCAATC
>DZAQ01000085.1 GCA_022729615.1 Sulfurovum sp. | reverse complement strand
ACAAGTAAAAGTTCCAAAAAATTGTTCCAAGATCAAACCTAAACCATAAAATATGGAGTTAAAAATGATAATTTAGGGCAAATAAGCCAAAAAAACTGTACAAACACAGTCAATAGCTAAAAATCAGTTTTTTGAAAAGTTGGAAAATTGAGTTTAGAAGATAATTGCTTGTTTGGTTGGTTGAATTTGCAAGTGGCTCTAAATAAGTGTTTTTTGAAGTGTATGAAATAAATGGAGCGGGCGAAGGGATTCGAACCCTCGACCCCAACCTTGGCAAGGTTGTGCTCTACCCCTGAGCTACGCCCGCGTCATTTTGTGGAGCGGGAAACGAGACTCGAACTCGCGACCCTCAGCTTGGAAGGCTGATGCTCTAGCCAACTGAGCTATTCCCGCACCGATACTTCATAAGCAAATCCCAAAAGTTTAGACTTTGGTTAGAAAGTATTTTATTTTTTATATATGGTACCGCAGGGCGGATTCGAACCGCCACGCCAAAGGCAGAAGATTTTGAGTCTACCAAGTCTACCAATTCCATCACTGCGGCATGTTTCACAAAATGTGAATGAAATATTATCTTTTTTGAGCTTAATATATCTTGAATAAAATAGAGGTTATCTGAGCAAATTGCGCATTTTTTCAAATACCTCAGAGGGCGAGAATCGTTTGAGTGTTTCTCGGTGCAAAATATTGGGTACTACTTCGATAAGCAGATAGACAAAAAATATCATCGGATAGAAGGCGAAATACTCCCGTTTGAAACTCTCGAAGGTGTAGCGGCTCTCAAACCACTCTGTCGCGCTTGGTACATCGTTGTCCACAAGAAGCAGTTCGATAGAGAAGACAAATCCCCATATGCAGTAGGTTATAGCGATAGTGAGGAGTGCTGCCTCGATGCCATACATCGCTATCGCCGCGGCAAGAAAAAATGCAAGAAAGAGCGCAAAAGAGCTAAAGCCCAAAATCACCACAACCGTAAGCACGCTAAAAACAAAAAGCATGCCCCCGAAGAGCATAAAAAGCTCCAGATAGGTGCGTTGCTGTGTGAATGTTTCACTAAAAACGGCTCCTATGAGCAAAATGGCAAATACGGCGAAGATGGTGGCGATGAGATAGCGATACTCTTTGAGCTGTTCCATTTCAGTCTCCCGATTGTATTTCATATAGTTTGATAAGGCTCTTTAAATCAGCCTTGCGTCCGAGCCACTCATGGTAGAGTGTATGCATCGGTTTGGCTCCGCCTTGGCTGAGTATATGTGTTTTGTACCCCTTTGCCATATCCGTATCAAAGCCGTGATGCTCATCAAGACAGGCGAAAAATGCATCCGCGCTGAGCACCTCTGCCCATTTGTAACTGTAGTAGCCTGCCGCATACCCGCCGCTGAAGATATGGGAGAAGCCGTGCTGAAACCTGTTGTAGCTCGGAGGTTTGAGAAGGGAGGTTTTTGCGCGAATGGTATCGAGGAGCGTTTGTACCTCTTCGCCTTGATAGAGTTTTTGGTGAAGCTTGAAGTCAAAAAGCGCAAACTCTACCTGTCTGAGTATCCCAAGAGCAGCTTGGAAATTTTTGGTCTCTTTGATCTTTTCAAGGAGTCTGTCGGGTATAGGCTCTTGGGTCTCGTAGTGAAAACCGAACCGTTTGAGGATCGCCCTCTCGTAGGCGAAATTTTCCAAAAACTGCGAAGGAAACTCCACCACATCCCATGCTACGCCATTGATACCGCTGACGGATCGCTCTTTGCACTTGCCAAAGAGGTGGTGGAGTGCGTGTCCCATCTCATGGAAGAGGGTGACGATGTCGTCATGGCGCAGGAGCGAAGGGTTGTCGGGTGAAGAGGGAGAGAAGTTGCACACCACAAAGGCGGTCGCCGCATGAGGAGTGCCATGGGAATCAACAAAATGGGTCTCCCAGTCATGCATCCATGCTCCCCCCTGCTTCTCATCTCTCGCTTCGAGATCAAAATAGATACGACCGCTGAGCTGTTCGTGTGTATCATCAATATCGTAAATATCAAATATCTTTACCTTTTCATTCCAAACAGGCGCCTCGACGGCTTCAAAGCGGACAAAAAAGAGCTTTGATACGATCTCCAAGAGACCCGAGAGTACCTTGTCTTGGAGAAAATAGGGTTTGGTCATCATCTCGTCAAAATCAAATTTCTCCTTTTTGAGCTTTTCGCTATAGTAGGCAACATCGAAGCTCGCGAGATCTTCCAGTCCATCCGATTTTTGGGCAAATTCCCTCAGCTCAAAGAGCTCCTGCGCGGCTTGTTCGGTTGAGAGTTCCACAAGTTTCTCGAGAAATTCGATCACATCATTTTCGTTTTCAGCATCTCTGGTTTGGAGAGCATAATGGGCGTAATTCTCAAACCCGAGGAGTTTCGCCTCCTCCTCTTTGAGCGCCAAGATCTGATCGATAAGCTCGCCGTTTTGTGGGGCGCGGGTAGTATAGGCGTGGTAGAGTCTCTCTCTGAACTCACGGTTGGGCCCATAGGTCATATAGGCGAGGTAGCTTGGGAGTTTTAGAGTGAAGCGATAGAGTATTTCGCCCTCTTTTTCGATCCTTGCAGCTGCCAGATCACTCGGGGGGATACCCTCCACATCCTTCGCATCTTCGATGAGAAGCTCAAATGCGTTGGTGGCATCGAGCAGATTTTGTGAAAAAGTGTTGCCAAGTGTGCTGAGATCCAGAGATATCTCCTCAAGCCGTTTTTTTTGGGCATGCGGGAGCTTGACCCCTGAGAGGATGAAGCTGCGCACCTCGTTTTTGACTACCATGGCAGCTTCGGGATCATCGTTTTTGATGGATTCTATTTTGGCAAAGAGCGCCTCATTTTGCGCTATCTCGCTATGAAATTTGGAAAGCAGAGGAAGGGATGCTTCATACGCTTGCTGCACCGGCTGTGAATTTTTGACAGAATTGAGGTGTGACAATGGGGTAAAAAAGAGACTCAGCTGCTCATCTAAATCTTGGAGCGGCTTGAGCACTTCATCGTATGTGAGAGCGTCACTATGGGTGATGGAGTCGATTTTTGTTCGTTGCGCATCGAGCAGCTCTTGCAGTCTAATGGGGAAGCTCTCTAGGTGGTCGATATGAAAATTTTGGAACATATTTTGGGTGCCTGCTTTAGTTTTTGACTGATTGTAGCATACTATTTTCAAAAAATTGGGTAAAATAATTGTTTATAATTGTCAAATTGGAGTAAATCGAATGAAAGTTTTATTGATAAAAGAGGTAAAAACACTTGGAAAATCAGGTGAGATCAAAGAGGTCAAGGACGGCTACGGGCAAAATTTCTTGATCGCGAAAGGGTTGGCGAAGCTCGCGACTCCCGATGTGGTGGAGCGATGGAGAGAGGAGCAGGCAAATGCTGCGGCGCATCTCAAAGAGGATATGGAGCGAATCACTGAGGAGAAAAAAAGATTTGAAGAGGTGACCATCAAGATAGAAAAGCCAAGCGCTCCTGTGGGGATCCAAGGCTCTGTCGGCAACGGCGATATCTCCAAAGCGATCCATGAGCAGATGGGTATTGAGCTTGATAAGAAAAATATTCTTCTCAAAAAAGCGATCAAATCGACCGGTATCCATGAGGTGGACGCAAAACTCGGACACGGTATCCATGCGACGATCAAAGTACAGGTAAACGGTATTTAAATGTTTCACGCAACCACCATACTTGCCTATAGAAGCGAGGATAAAGCGGTCATCGGCGGCGATGGACAGGTGACTTTCGGCAATAGTATCCTCAAGAGCAATGCGACCAAAATCCGTACGCTCTTTGAGGGAAAAGTGTTGGCAGGATTTGCCGGGAGTACGGCGGACGCGTTCAATCTTTTCGATATGTTTGAGGGGATTTTGCACGAAAAAAAGGGTGATCTTTTTCGCTCGGTGATCGAGTTTTCCAAAATGTGGCGCAAAGACAAACACTTGCGGCAGCTGGAAGCCATGATGATCGTGCTGAACCGCGATCATATCTTTATCCTCAGCGGTACCGGCGATGTGGTCGAGCCGCAAGATGGCAAGATAGCAGCCATAGGAAGCGGCGGCAATTTCGCGCTCTCAGCGGCGCGTGCGCTTGAAAAGCATGGAACTCTTCCGGCAGAAGAGCTCGTCAAAGAGTCGCTCATGATAGCCGGCGAACTGTGTATCTATACCAATACGAATATCAAGATTTTAGAATTGATTTGAGAGGGAATGAGTGGAGAGATTAACACCTAAAGAGATAGTTGCCTATCTGGATCAGTATGTTATCGGGCAGGATGATGCCAAGAGAACCATCGCTGTCGCGCTGAGGAATCGGTATCGAAGGATGCAGCTTCCCGCTGAGATGCAAAATGATGTCATTCCCAAAAATATCTTGATGATAGGAAGTACCGGTGTCGGCAAAACGGAGATCGCGAGGCGTCTGGCGAAGATGATGTCGGCACCCTTCATCAAAGTCGAAGCGAGCAAATATACCGAAGTGGGATTTGTGGGGCGCGATGTCGAGTCGATGATCCGTGATCTCGCGTCAGCTGCTCTCAAACTCGTACGAAAGATCGAAAATGAGAAGAATGCCGAGAAGATCGAAACTTATGTAGAAAATAAAATCATAGAAAAGCTCCTTCCGCCTCTTCCTGCCGCTGCTGCGGAGCAGAAAAAAGCAGAGTATGACGCTTCATTCGCGAGAATGCAAGCTAGATTTGCAAAAGGGGAGCTTGATCACCTCAAGATCAAGGTGGAGATGCCCCTCTCAAGCATCGATTTCGAGGGGAGCGGACTGCCTCCTCAAATGATCAATGTGCAAGAGTCCATCTCCAAGGTGCTTGGCGGCATCAATAAAAAGGGCAAAGAGAAAGAGGTGAGCGTCGCTGACGCAAAAAGGATACTAGCCGAAGAGGCGAGCTCTGAACTCCTCGATGAAGAGCAGCTCAAAGAGTTGGCGATAGAGAAGGTGGAGAAGGGCGGCATCATATTTATCGATGAGATCGATAAGATCGCCGTAGCCTCCGGAAGCCAGAGCAGACAAGATCCCAGCAAAGAGGGCGTGCAGCGCGATCTGCTGCCGATCGTGGAGGGGAGCGGCGTGCATACCAAGCTCGGTTTGATCAATACGGATCATATCCTCTTTATCGCGGCGGGAGCGTTTCATCTGACCAAGCCAAGTGATTTGATCCCTGAGCTGCAAGGGCGTTTTCCTTTGAGGGTCGAGCTGCAGTCATTGACCAAAGAGGTACTCTACCAAATCCTCACGCAGCCAAAAAATTCTCTTATCAAGCAATATCAAGCTTTGATGGCAGTTGAGGGGGTAGAGCTGATTTTTGATGAAGAGGCGCTGCAAAGTATCGCCGGTTTCGCTTCACTCGCCAACGAAAAGACGGAAGATATCGGTGCGAGACGGCTTCATACTGTGATGGAGAAGATTCTTGAAGAGATCAGCTTCACGGCAGATGAGCGCCATGGCGAGAGCTATAGGGTGACAGAGCAGATGGTGCAAGAGAAGCTAGGCAAAGTCATCGAGGATGAAGATACTACGCGCTATATTCTCTAAGCTTCGCATGTTCGCATGATGGTAGAGAGATGGAGCCTATTTTTTAGATTGCCGCGTCGTTTCACTCCTCGCGATGACACGCTTTCGTCTCTCCTGCGAAGGTGGGAATTTACTATTTGATCAGGTGATGGATCCCCGTGTCAAGCACGAGGATGACGGA
>DZAQ01000084.1 GCA_022729615.1 Sulfurovum sp. | reverse complement strand
TTCATTATAGCAAAAAAAGATAAGAATCTTCTCAGTTGCTATACTCAACAGCATAGAGACTCATCACTCTGCCGCCTACCTGTTTCTTTTCTGACATCAGCACCTTCCCCTTGCCTAAGAGTTGATCAAGCTCCCAAACATGCAGATCGCTGATACCGATATAGATCATTTTGCCAAGTTTCGGAAGCGTTTTGACCGGTGAATCCATGCTGATGCCCAGCTCCTCATATCTCCAGATGTTGAACTGAGAAAACCGTGCCGGGGCGAGCACAAGAAGGTTGTCATATTTGCCAAAATAGTACCCCACATCCGTCCCGTGATAATCATCGATGATGAGATAATTATATTTATTAATATCTAATTGAAGCTTCTCGATCTCCTCTTTGAAATTTTCGATCTTTCCGGTTCTTGCTTTGAAGTTTTTGACAGGCTTGATGGTGTCACCAAGCGGTGTTTTGATGAGCAGTGTCACAAAAAGCGTCACCAAGGCTGCGGCGATGATGAGTCTTTTGCTCTCCCTTCTGGCGAGATAGCCGCCAAGCAGTATCACGCCGCTCAAATATGCCGGGATCGCCCACTGGGCATTGGCTTGTTTGAAGGCGGCAAAATAGGTGAAAAATGCAAGCGGAAAGAGAAACGGAAGGAGAAAAAAGAGGTTTTTGCGCTCAAAAAGTTCCCGCTTTTGCACAAACATAAAATAGAAAAGCGGCAGGATATAAAGAGGATGCAGAAGCAAAAGCTGTGCGCCAAGAAAGTTAAAAAACTCCTTTGATCTGAACGCCTTTTCGTCTCCATGAGCGATCCCGTGTCCGAGTTGGAATTTGAACGAGAGAAAGTCATGCAGATAGTTCCAATAGATAACAGGCGAGAAAACTACCAAGCAGAGCACAATAGCCGCGTAGAGATATTTATCTTTGAAGAGTGATCGTTTGGTGAGGAGAATAGTGAGCAAGATAGAAATCAGCAGTAAGATGCCGGTATATTTCGAAAGCAGCAGCATACCGCCGAAAATCCCCATCCAAAGCGCATAATTTCTCTCCTCTTCGATGATATAACGATACGCGCAATAGAGCGTCAAAGTCCAAAAAAAGATCAAGGGGATATCCGGAGTGATGATCGTCGATGCCCCTTGGATCATCAAAGTGGTCAGGAAGATATAAAACACAAATATCGCCGTCTTCTCCCCATAGGCTCTCTTAGCGAGCGCATAGAGCAGATAAGCAGTTCCCGCCATGAGTAGCGGCGCACTCATCCTGATCTCTGCCGCCGAATCGCCAAAAAGAGTGGTCATTTTGATAAGATAGGCGACCATCGGAGGATGGTCAAAATAGGAGAGCGCTAGTTTTTTGGACCAAATCCAATAGTAAGACTCATCAGAATAAAGAGGGATAAACTGGTTTGTGATGACGGCAGCAAGGGTGAAGAGCAGGAGAATGATCCCTTCTCGAGAACGCATCAACCCTCCTTGAGAATTTTGCGTTTGTTGCGTCTGAGGAGTATGACTTTGCCCAATGCTTCGATAAAAACCTTTTTGGTCATCTTGGACGCGCCGTGAACACGCTCCTCAAAAATGATCGGCACCTCTATGATACGAAAATTTTTGAGTGTAACTTTGTAATTCATCTCTATTTGAAATGCGTATCCGGATGTGATGATATTGTCCAGATTGATCGCTTCAAGCACCTCTCTTCGGAAACATTTGAATCCACCCGTAATATCCTTGATCGACACGCCAAGAAGTATCCTTGAGTAGAGGCTGCCTCCATAGCTGATCGCTTTGCGGAAAAGCGGCCAATTGGTCGCCCCGCCCCCTTTGACATAGCGGCTCCCGATGACAAGATCATGGGTCTTGATCTCCTCGGTAAAACGGGGAAGATATTTGGGATTGTGCGAAAGGTCAGCATCCATCTCGATCATAAAATCATAATGCTTCGGATGTGCCAACGCCCACTTGAAACCGGCGATATAAGCCCTGCCCAACCCCTCCTTCTTCTCCCTGACGATCAAATGCAGCCGTCTCGTATATTGTTCATCGATAAGCTGGCGTACCTTTTCATGGGTCTTGTCGGGTGAATTATCATCTACGATCAAGATGTCCAATCCCAGATCCAATGCAAAAATTTCGCGGATAATGTTCTCTATATTCTCTATCTCATTGTAGGTGGGGATGATAACGATACCTTGATTCATGATCTCCCCCCTTTGTGTGTTTTGAAGACCAAGATATGGCTCCCGATAAAATTTGTCCCCATGGCACTGAGTATGCCGATGATTTGCGCGATGATCTGGACACTTTTGGAAGTGCCGAAAAAATAGATGATGCAATTTAATACTGCCAAATTGAGCAAAAAACTCATAAAATTCAAAACAAAATATTTCCCGAAACGGTTTGTCGTCGTCCGGTCATGATCTTTGAATGTCCACTGTTTGTTGAGTAAAAAATTTTGTGTTACCGCTACGACGAAGGCGCAGGCAGCCGCAATATTGTAATTAATATCAAGAAAAACGAGTGTCGTGTAAATCACTAGATTTGTTACGGTACCTAGCGCACCCACAGAACCAAATTTCAACAGCCTTTGAGTAATGTGAGCTCCTCGTTTGTGCCTCAATGGCATTTTACTAGATATTTAACGCTTTATTTTTAAAGTATAATCATATCCAATCTCTATTGAAAGAGGTATTAATCGCGCATAACTCTTCGTTTATCGCACTCTTCTAGTGCGACTCCTTCTCGCAAACTATCATCAATGACGATGCACTCTTGCTTTTCGGCTATCAAAAAAAGCTGTTTGAAGATCAAAATCCCGGCGGCTATCAGATCGCTCCTGCCGACACCCACCCGCCTCTCCCGCTCGTCAAAAGGAAGAGACAGGAGAGCGCCAAGCTGTCTCTCCAGATCCGAAAAATCGAGTATGCTTCCATTGATCTTGGAGGGGTCGTAATTGTTGTAGGTTTGCCCGATTTTGAGGGCAGCGACAGTCGTCGGAGTCCCCGCTGTGGCGACAAAATCATCGACAATCCCTTCTTGGCGGAAGATCAAGGCGGCAAACTCCTCTATTTCATGCATCAAAGAGGGCAATGCCTCTTCGATCGCATCCAAAGAGTGATAACTCTGCGCGATCGTGACGATGCCTATAGGAAAACTTTTGGAATAGGTGCGGTGCGGGTAGCGAAAAACAAGCTCGGTCGAGCCTCCGCCGATATCGATCAGCAAAAATGAGCTTGTTTGGCTTTTGCCTCCACTGAGCAATGAGAGTCTATGCTCTACGGCAAGAAGTGTGAGACGCGCCTCCTCCTCTCCGTCGATAACTTCAAAAATAATTCCGGTTTGCTTTTGGATCTCTTCAAGGGTTTCAGCGGCATTGGAGGCTCTTCGGAGCGCTTCTGTTGTCACGGCACGCAGATGGTCTGAAGCAAAATCAAATCTCCCTTGTGCCTCCTTGAGGGCATCAATGACTCTTTGGAGCGCATTTTGGCTGATGAGACCGCTCTGTGCCAAGCCATCGGCTGTTTTGACGATCTTTTCAAATGAGGCGATAATTTGACCGCTTTCACATTCGATCTGTACTACTCTGAGGGTATTGGAGCCTAGATCGATCGCTATCAAATTGACTTCCCCGTCAATTCTCTTCGCTGAAATGAAACCCATGCTCTTTGAGCAGCTGCCGTATCTTCTCTTGATGCTCCGCCCCTTTGGTCTCAAGATCCACGGAGACATATGCATCTCCAAATTTCAAATCCGTAGAGGTGCGATCGTATCCTATCTGGACGATGTTGGCATCGCCTTTTTTGAGGAGTTCCGTAAAGAGCATGAGCGAACCGGGTTTATCGATGAGCGTCACGATGAGCTTCATCTTTCTTGCCGATTTCATCAAGCCTTTTTCGATGATGAGGGAGAGCATCGTCACATCGATATTGCCGCCGCTGAGCACGATCCCGATCTTGCTTCCTTTGGGCATGTTGATCTTATCGTGTATCAGAGCCGCGACACCCACTGCGCCGGCGCCCTCGACCAATATCTTCTGCTTTTCGAGCAAAAAGAGGATCGCGCTTGCGATCTCATCTTCTCTGACGAGCTGCACTTCATCAACAAATTGCAATAGGTAGAAGAGGGTTTCGGGTGAAGTATCCCGCACGGCTATCCCGTCAGCGATAGTTCTGACAGTAGTCGAATCGATCGGGCGCTTTTGGGCAAAAGAGTTCGCCATAGCAGGAGCCCCCTCGGCTGCCACACCTATGATGCGGCACTCTGGCGCTATCGTTTTGAGCGCAGTTGCGATACCGGAGATGAGCCCCCCTCCCCCTACAGGCACGATGGCAAGATCAAGATCCGGGAGCTCCTCGACCATCTCAAGCGCGATAGTCCCTTGTCCTGCCATGACCAATGTATCGGCGAAAGGGTGGACGAAGTCTCGCTTCGTCTGCGCGGCATACCCTACAGCGTACCCATACGCCTCATCATAGTTGCCGCCGTAGAGTATCACCTCCGCACCGAGATCCCGCACACCTTGTACTTTGGTAAGCGGAGTGGATTCCGGCATCACGATCGTCGCCTCTATCCCAAAATGTTTCGCCGCAAAGGCTACACCCTGCGCGTGGTTGCCGGCACTTGCGGCCACTACGCCTGCACATTTTCCATCCTCGGCAAGAGCGGCTATTTTGTTGAACGCGCCTCGGAGTTTGAAGGCTCCTGTTCGCTGGAGATTCTCTTTTTTGAGATAGATCTCATATCCGCTCATTTGGCTTAGTATCGGCGCATAGCTAAAAGGGGTATTGTGGACAACCCCGCTGATCCGTTCGTACGCACTTTGAATATCTTTTAAGTCTAACATTATCTTTCCTAGGCAATAATAAAAAAATGATTATAACGAAAAGGACTGAGTATGGAGTGTGAATTTCCCACGATCAACAGCAACAAAGAGGCTATCAAAGAGATATTTGACTCCGTCAAGACGATCGCCATACTAGGTCTCTCTCCCGATGAGACCAAGGCGAGTCACAGAGTGGCTAAGTATCTGCAAAGCGCAGGATATAAGATAGTTCCGGTTTATCCAAAAGAGGAGACGATACTCGGAGAGAAGGTCTATCGCTCACTTATGGAAATTCCGTTTGCGGTCGACATGGTGGATATCTTCAGGAAGCCTGACGCCTTTGAGCCTATCGCCGATGCCTGTATCAAACGCGGCGATATCAAAGTTTTTTGGGGACAGCTCGGTCTTGTCAATAATGCGGCAGCCCAAAAGGCGCAGGATGCGGGGATGAAAGTCGTACAAAACCACTGCAGTATGGTCGAGCATAGAGCGCTCACATAGAGTGAAGCAACAAGGCATTTGTCAGCTTTGGTATGTTAAAATCTTCAACTCCAATGTGAACAAACCCCAATCTCAAAACAAGAAAGTTTCATCTATGAAAAAAATTCTCTTAGCAAGTCTCTTGGCAACTCATCTTTTTGCAGCTCCTGCCGACACGATCACACCTAGCGAACAGACAGTCCAAGGCGAACGAACACTCAAAGAGAGACTCCTTTTTGAACCCGAAGCCCCGCTTTCACATGACGAACTGATGCAAAGAGTACTCTATACCAATCTTGTGGGAACCGGCGTCATGATGGCTTGGGGGACGGCATTTTGGGACTACTTTACGATTTCGCCCGTTTCGGCAGATGAGGGTTGGTTCGGGGGCGATACCAAATA
>DZAQ01000214.1 GCA_022729615.1 Sulfurovum sp. | reverse complement strand
CGATGTAAGTCCATAGTACATTGGCAGCCGGATCAACTTCTCGCTTTGGCTTGTTGTATATTTATCTTCTCCGCAAAACAGTCCAAATCTTACTCCTGCGGGCGCACTATGGAGCGGTACATAGTGGAAAACTGCCTGCACACCGTGTGCCAGCAAAAACTCGATCAGCTCTGTTCTCTCTTGTATATCTTTGACCTTGATGTAGAACATATGACCATTATGGACACACCCTTCGGGTATCTTTGGAAGTTCCAAAATACCCTTTTTCTCCAGCTCCTTGAGCCCTTCAAAATACTTTTTCCAATGTTTCAGCCGTTCGTCATTGATCTGTTCCGCCACCTCAAGCTCACCCCAGAGATACGCGGCGCTCATATCGTTCATCAGATAGCTGCTGCCGATATCTACCCAAGAGTATTTGTCGACCATTCCCCTAAAGAACTGGCTTCTGTTGGTCCCTTTTTCGCGGATAATCTCTGCTTTGAGGCTATATTCAGCGTCATTTATGATCAATAGTCCGCCTTCGCCGCCGCTTGTATAATTTTTGGTCTCATGGAAACTATAGGCGCCAAAATGTCCGATCGTTCCAAGCGCTCTGCCTTTGTAGCTGCCCATCATCCCTTGCGCGGCATCCTCGACCACAAACAACTTATGTCGATCGGCAATATCCATGATAGTATCCATCTCGCACGCGACTCCGGCATAATGCACCGGCACGATCGCCTTGGTCTTTTCGGTTATCGCCGCCTCTATGAGCGTCTCGTCAATATTCATCGTATCGGGTCGTATATCTACAAAAATGATCTTTGCGCCTCTGAGCACGAACGCATTGGCCGTGGAGACAAAAGTGTAGCTCGGCATGATCACCTCATCGCCTGGCTGGATATCGATCAAAATCGCCGCCATCTCAAGCGCATGTGTACACGAAGTGGTCAGGAGCACCTTGGGGACTCCCAGCTTTGCTTCAAACCAACGGTGGCATCTTTTGGTAAACTCGCCATCACCGGAGATCTTCAGACTCTTAATCGACTGGATAACATACTTCTCTTCATTGCCCGTTTGGGGCGGTCTATTGAAAACGATCATTACGCACTCCTGCTTGTTACGATGATACCTGCTACTATCAGTGTCAATCCTATGATTTTCTGCCAAGTAACTGTCTCTTGAAATAAAAATACAGAGATCAGAAAAACAAGAACAAAAGCGCTGCTCATAAAGGGATAGGCATAGGAGATATCAAATTTCGTCATCGCAGCCATCCAGAAAAATGAGGCGACAAAGGCAGCAAAAAACCCGCTAAAGACCCATGGATCCAAGAGCACTTTAAACAAAAAAAGTATCTTTTCGCCCATCCCATCAGGGAGTGAACCAAAATTGCTAATACGCCA
>DZAQ01000083.1 GCA_022729615.1 Sulfurovum sp. | reverse complement strand
ACTCTAAATTGTTGAAAATCTGTGCCGGTTTCATTTTCAAATTTAATTGAGGCAAACGCGGCAGTGATCATGAGATTTTCACTTAGCTCATATTCGAGAAGGATATCTGTCTCTGTACTTTCGTAAAGTGAGGCGTCTTCGGCTTCAAATGCGGCGTAAGCAATACCAAAACTCAAGCCTTTTGAAAGTGTATCCAAGCCATATCCTGCCCCCACCATCCAAGCGCTTCCAGGTGCGCCGATCGCGTCGAGGGTTTGATCTTCCATAGAGGTAAAAAACGGTCCTCCGCCCAGCGAAAGCCCCATTGCTCCCGTATCTCCATCATCTTTGTTGTATGCTCCGGCAAGAGTGAGCCCTATATTTTTGAACTCCGCTTCGATACTTACTCCGTAAGTGTTGGAGTCAATAACGCCTAGATAGCTGCCGCCTGTATCGCTTGCTTTGTCATATTGGAGCGATGCGGTGAGTCCTATATCTTTATTTAAGTCAAATTCATAGCTTGCCTCGGCATACCATACATTGGCTATCTCATTGTATCCATAATACCAAAGAGCCAAAGAGAGATCTTCTATCGGCTCATAGGCTGCGGAGAGAAACACAAGACCGTTGGTACTCTCATCCGAGCCAAGAGTTTCGTAAATATCGACAAATTTGGCGCTATCGACACCATTTTCCCAGCCCGCCATTTGATCTATGAAGCCTCCAAAGAGCGTCAAACCTTCGATGTCGTTATTGGTCGCCGTGTAAGCCAAGAAGTAGTTGGGCATCATACGGATATCATCTGTATCTGCGTGGGGCGTATCGAGGAGCTGTCTTCCCAGTTTCACCTCAGTTTTGCCCCAATTCCCCTGCATATAGGCTTGAGAGAGCAGTATAAAACTTCGATTTTCGGCATCGAAAAAATCGGGATTTTTATCTACACGATCTTGCTCGAAACCCAAGTCAAGCACCGTGAGCCCTTCTGCTCCCAGTTTTACTCCATTCCACACTTTTGAATAGAGGTGCAAGTGACCGCCAAGCGCATATCCATCCTGACTCTCTGCACCCTCTTCATTGAGTGAGATATAGCCGGTACGGAGTTGAAATTTTTGATGATCAAAAAAATCAGCTCCCATCACTTGTCGGACGCTGCGAGGCCGGTTGAGGTTGGTCGAGCTGTTCGTATCCTCAGCTGCCGCAAGCAAATCGGATAAAAAAATGGTGCAGATCAGTGAAAGTGCCAGTTTTGTGTTCATGAGTTAATAGTCCTCTTTTATAACATTTATTTTTTCTGCTTCACTCTCTCTGAGTGAAAGAAGTGAACCGTTGATCTCTATTTCAAGTGTCTGCCTTGTGAGAGAAACCTCTTTGAGTGTGAGCCGCTCGCCTTTGTTGATACCAAGCGAATAGAATCTATTGCGTAACGCCAATGGCGCTTCGATCGTGTCGATCTGGGCTTTGTCGCCTTTTTGCAGCATTTTAAGTGTCATAATCTATCCTTTGGGTTATTGAAAAAACATAAGAGTGACGCGGTATGCGATAAAGCTGAGTATCCAAGCCGTTGCCGTAGTCATCACAAAGAGATAGACAAGGTATTTCCATCCTCCCGCCTCTCTGGCGAAAACCATGGAGGCCGCCAAACAAGGCAGATAGATCATCACGAAGACGATGAAGGAGATGGCAGAGGCAAATGGAATATTTGCTTTGATTTTGGCTATCAATCCCTCGCTCGTCTCGTCTGTCTCGCTTCCTAGCGAATAGAGTACACCGAGTGTCGAGACGACTACCTCTTTGGCTGCCAAGCCGGTCTCTAGGGCAATACTCATGCGCCAATCGTATCCGAGCGGCGCAAAGAAAGGTTCCGAGAAGTGACCTATTTTGCCTAGATAGCTCTGTTCGAGGAGTTTAAGAGCAAGCTCATTGGAGAGCGTACTCTTGTGTGCCTCATCGGCGACTTGTCCGATTTTTGCCGCATACTCTGCTTCAAGCGCAGGGTATTTGGGGTAGTTGCTCGCAAACCAAATAAGCATTGAAGCGGCCAAAATAAAAGTGCCTGCCTTCTTGAGATAGCTTTTTGCCTGCCCATAGACGGTGTGCCAGATAAGTTTGAATGAAGGCATACGGTATTTTGGCATCTCCATGACAAAAGGCTCATCCTCGCCTTTGAATGCAGTCATTTTGAGTATTTTGGCTGCGATGAGACCTAGCATGGCACCTGAAATGTAGATGATAAAGAGCATATTTCCGGCATTCTCCTCGCCAAAAAATGCTCCGATGAAAAGAACATAGATAGGCAGTCTCGCACCGCAGCTCATAAAACCTATGATAAAGAGTGTGATGAGCCTGTCTTTTTCGTTTTTGAGAGTACGGGCTGCCATATAAGCAGGCACTGAGCACCCAAAGCCTGTAACGAGCGGGATGAAGCTTTTGCCGTGAAGACCGAATTTGTGAAAAAATCCATCGAGCAAAAAAGCAACTCTGGACATATATCCCGTGGTCTCCAAAAGAGCGATCCCGATAAAAAGAATGACAATATTGGGCAGAAACATCACAACAGCGCCGACACCGGCGATGATGCCGTCCGCGACAAGCGAACCCAGCTCCCCTTCGCCAAGTACGGCTTTGGCTTGATCGCCCAGCCACGAAAAGAAGGCATCGATCCAATCCATCGGGACAGAACCAAGCTCAAAGGTGAGCTGAAAAAGTCCCCACATCAAAAGAAGAAAAAGCGGAAGACCAAAAAATCTGTGGATGAGAAGATTGTCTATTTTTTGTGTTAGATTTTTTGCTTTCATCCCTTTGAGGGAGATAACTTCCATTTTTGCACCCTTGGCAAAAGCGAAGTGCTCATCAGCAAAGATCGTATCCAAATCTTTGGTGTTGTGGTGGAGATAGAGGTGCTGGAGCGCTTCGCGTATGAGGGGGAGCATTTCGATCCAGATCGGCTCATCATGCATCTTTTTGTAGGTTGCGGGATCTTCTTGGAGCAGTTTGATGGCAAGGAGCCGATAGGGAATCCCACTTTTATATTTTCTCTCTTCAAGAAAGGCAGAGATGGCATTTATCTCCTCCTCAACAGGATCACTGTAGGTTACTTTCGCCAGATTTTCATCTTTTTCAAAGGTTTCGATAATGAGCTTTTTGAGCTCCTCTATACCCTCGCGTGTCGTGGAGCTTATCTTGATGCAGGGGACGCCTAGAATTTTTGAAAGCTGTTTTTCATTGATCTGTATCCCCTCTTTTTTGGCTTCATCGATCATATTGAGCGCCACAATGACCTTTTTGCCTGTTTCGAGAATCTGCGTGGTGAGAAGCAGATTTCTTTGAAGGTTGGTCGAATCAACGACATTGACGATGATGTCATACTCATTGCTCTGGATAAAATTTTTGGTTACTTTCTCTTCGAGCGTAAAATCAGTCAAAGAGTAGGCTCCAGGCAGATCGATGATGTGTGTTTCGTACTCTTTGCAAGCCTTCTCATCACAAATTTTGAACTCCACCTCAGTTTTATCGACTGTGACACCGGCGAAATTGCCTACTTTGAGTCTCGCATCAGAGATCGCATTGATGAGTGAACTCTTGCCGACATTGGGCTGCCCAGCCAAAGCTATAATAATTTTTTGCAAATCCTCTTCCTTTTTACACATTGATATTAAAAATCATTTTGGATTATCTCATAATATTCCTTAGATTATTATTAAAATGATAATTGTTATCAATTAAAATATAGATCACCCTCCATGCGAGCGATCTATATCGAGAGGAGATACTATCGAGAAGCGAGGAGTGATGCGACCTCATCCCATTCAGGCAGATCGCCAAAACAGCTTGAACTATCGCAAAGAGTGTAGCGTTCGCTCTTGTCTGCTTTGAAGTGGATGAAGGGATAGGGGAGAGAGTCGATCTCGCCTAGCCGTGTCTGAAGTTTTTGCGGAGTGGATTTGATGAGAATATCATCACTTAGAAGACGCATAACTGCTTTCGACAGACGAGGTGTGGAGATGGGTTGTCGCATGAGGTCGTAGGAGTGAAGTTCCAAGGTTTTGAAGACGAACTTTTTGTAGATCGGATCTGCAAGCGCGCTGATATCGAGAAGCACGCAGAGCATCGTAGCAATGGATGAGGGGTAGGAGCTGTCATAGATATCTGCATCAGTTTCAAACTCTCCTCTGGAAAATTTCCATCTGCCTGCTTCATAATATTTTTCGATGGCGCTATTGGCAAGCTGGATACTTCTGATAAGATATCTCTCATCTAGGGTACTTTTGTATGCCTCGATGAGCGCATCACAATAGAAGGCATAATCCTCCAAAAATGCTTTGATTTTCGGAGTTTTGCTTATGAGTGTGGTGTGGTAGAGTTCATCGCTGGTGAAGAGTGCGGCAGTGAGTGCATCAAGTGAGTCAAGTGCTTGTCGGTGGTATTTTGCCTCTTGGCGACCCGCTTGGAAGAGGGATTTGATCATCATGGCGTTCCAAGAGAGCTGCACTTTTTTGTCGATAAAGGGGTATTGGCGCACCTCTCTCTCTTTGCGTAAAGCGTTGATCGCCTCGCGGTAGTAGGGAGTCTCCGCAGAGAGATTTTCTTGGAGCCGCACGATACTTTTGCCTTCAAAATTCCCTTCCGGTGTGATTCCCATCGCATGAGCAAGTTTTGACTGTTCACTCGCAGGGATACCTGTTTTGGCAAATAGCTCAAGTACATCTTTGTACTCAAAAACAAAGTATTTTCCCTCTTCGCCGTCCGTATCCGCATCGCTTGCGGAGTAAAAAAGATGATTTTCGCTCATTTTGTCCAGCATAAAATCGATGGTTTCAAATGCGATATCTTGATAGCGCTTCTCCCCGGTGAGTGCAAATGCCCTCAAAAAGAGTCCGCTTAGCAGCGCATTGTCGTAGGTCATCTTCTCAAAATGCGGCACCAGCCACTTGTCATCGGTGCTATAACGGCAAAAACCTCCATCGACATGGTCGTAGAGCCCTCCTTGTGTCATGGAGGTGAGTGTGTGGAGTACCATCTCAAGTGTCGATCTCTCTTTTGTGAGCAGATAGGTATCGAGCAGAAGGTCAAGTGTCGTGACTTGCGGGAATTTAGGCGCACTGCCAAATCCGCCGTTTGTGCCATCAAAAAGCTGTTTTGCCTGTTTTTGAACCCGCTCGATGAGAGAGAGGTCAAGTTCGGTCGCTTGGATGCTATTTTGTTTTGGATCCAAAGAGCCTAAGATCTCTTCGGCTTTTTGGGTGAGCAGCTCTTTTTCATTGGTATATTTTTCACTGATAAGGCGCAAAAGCTGATCGAAGCCCATCATGCCGTAGCGGGGCTCGGGAGGGATATAGGTCGCGGCATAAAAGGGTTTGAGCGTCTCAGTGAGGAAGATCGAAGTGGGCCATCCCCCTGCGCGCCTATGCATGAGCTGATAAACGCTTTGGAAGTGTCTATCGATATCCGGTCGTTCCTCTTTGTCAACTTTGATGCTGATGAAGCGCTCATTGAGAATCTTTGCTATTTTCTCATCTTCAAAGGACTCCCGCTCCATCACATGGCACCAATGGCAGCTGCTATAGCCGATAGAGAGAAAGATCGGTTTATTCTCCTTTTTGGCTTTGGCAAATGCCTCTTCACTCCATGGATACCAGTCAACCGGGTTGCCGGCGTGCTGCTGCAGATAGGGGGAGTCTTCGTGGAGGATATGGCTGGGCATTCTTTTTCCTTTCGGTGATGTTAACTATATATTTACAAATATGTGCTATATTTGTAGATGAGCTAGACTA
>DZAQ01000213.1 GCA_022729615.1 Sulfurovum sp. | reverse complement strand
TGGCAGTCTATTGTTGAGTTTTTAGAGGTGCGCCCATATGATTTCTACTGCTTAAAAACATTTCCAAGCATCCCTTTGACAGCGCCTTGCAAGTCGGCTGGGTAGATGACAAATTTTGAGTTTTGCGACCTGCTTATTTTTTCTAGTGAGGTGATATAGCGATCGCCAAGAAGGAACATGGCAGGCAGTTCTTGACCTTGGATCGATGATGCAATTTTTGCTATGGCTTCCGCAGAGGCATTTGCAAGTGCGATCTGTGCCTGCGCCTCTCTTTGTGCCGCTGCGAGTTTGCCGTCTGCCTCAAGAATCGCCGCATTTTTATTTCCCTCTGCGGTCGTCTCGATGGCGCGTCTCTCTCGTTCTGCAGCGGCTTGCCGTTCCATGGAGGCTTGCATTGAAGGGCTTGGATTGATATCTTGGATCTCAACAGACTTGATCGTCACTCCCCAGTCTGCCACATCATCGATAATCTGCTCTTTGAGCTTGGATTTTATCTGGTCGCGGTTGGAGAGCGCTTCATCGAGCTTCATCTCACCTAGGATCGAACGGAGTGTAGTCATCACCAATTGCTGGATAGCGAGCCTAAAGTTCTCCACGCCATAGATGGCGTCTTGAGGTTTCGTAATGCGGATGAAGGTGACGGCATTTGTAAGAATGACGGCGTTGTCCATCGTGATGACCTCTTGCTGCGGGATTTCTAGGATAATGTCCCGCGTTGTGAGCCTGGCTCGGATATTTTCAATGTAAGGGACGATGAGGTTGAGTCCCGGAGTGAGTGTGCGGCTAAATTTCCCGAGCCGTTCGACGATCCACTCTTCGCCTTGGGGAACGATATTGATCCCCTTGTAGAGTGTGACGATAATTCCGGCAACAAGTATAAGCAGTATAAATAGAGGCGCTTCCATAAGATATCTCCTTGATTTAATGGTTGAGTGGAGCAACTTTGATCAGCTGCCCATTGATCTCTACGATTTTGATGCGAGTTCCTACCGCAAGAGCATCGTCAGAGGTTGCATGCCAAATTGTATTGCCGAGTACAGGCGCATCAAAGAGTACTTTGCCTCTTTGGTGCGGAGAGATAGGCTTGGTGACATTGCCTTGTGTATCCAGACGAAAACCTGACTGCCCGCTCTCTAAAATAGTAGGCGCTTTTTTGAATTTTTTGAAAAGCAGCCAGACGCAAAGAAGGGAGAGTAAAATCCAAACTACTAATTGATAAAGTAATCCTATTGGCACAATAAGATCAATCATCCCCACCAAGATAGCAGCTATGCCAAGTCCTAGCGAGATAAATGTTCCTGTTGCCATTTCAGTAAAAACAAGTATCAATCCCAATGCAACCCAGTGCCACCATACTATAGAATTATTCAATACTTCAATCATTCACCCCTCCTCTTTGGAGAATTATAGCACGATT
>DZAQ01000082.1 GCA_022729615.1 Sulfurovum sp. | reverse complement strand
GTGAGTGATAAGCACAAATAATGTACAATAGCGCCATATTTTAGTCGGATTATCCAGATGAAAAGCAAACAAAAGGTCTCCATGTTTTCTACGCAAAAATGTACGATTAAAAATATGCTTCAAGAGGGATTGCTTTATAAAGAAGCATTGATGCGCGGCAATCTCATAGCTATCCTCACTACGCTGATGACGGTGATCATCCCGCTGTTTATCCCGATTTTGGTAGATGAGCTTTTGCTGCATAACGGCGAAGTGATGACAGGGTGGGTGAGAGAGCATATATTTGCGATGACTCTTGGCGGATATGTTCTCTTTTTCCTCCTTTTGACGCTTCTGCTTCGCACAACAGGATTTTGGCTCAATACCCTGCAGGTGAAGATATTTTTGGAAATCTCCAAAGATATCTCTTTCAAGCTGCGCAAAAAAGCGATAACTCACCTTGAGCAGGTCTCCCTCAAAGAGTATGAGACACTCTCCCCCGGAGCGATCACATCCAAACTCGTCACCGATATCAATACGGTGGATAGTTTCATCGGCACTACGGTGAGTAAGTTTATCATCTCGATACTCACGCTTATTTTTACCGGTATAGTGCTGCTGGCTATCGAGTGGAAACTGGCGCTTTTTATTTTGATCACCAATCCGGTCGTAGTCTATTTTACGGCAAAACTTGCCAGAGGTGTCGGGGGACTCAAACGAAAAGAAAACAGCGCTACGGAGGTTTTCCAGTCTGCGCTGGGTGAAACTTTGGAGCTTTTCCATCAGATCAAGGCCGCCAATAAAGAGTCCTATTTCTTTTCAAAGATATTCTCTCAAGCCCAGCAGCTCAAGGAGACTTCGATAGAGTTCGGGTACCAAAGCGACAGGGCGATGCGATTTTCATTTTTGGTATTTTTGAGCGGATATGAGATTTTTCGCGCGGCAAGCATACTTGCTGTAGCCTATACCGATTTGAGTGTCGGTTTGATGCTGGCAATTTTCGGGTATCTATGGATCATGATGACGCCGACGCAGGATATCATCAATTTCCAATATGCCTATGCCGGAGCCAAAGCGGCATGCGATAGGATCAACTCGATCTTTGCTTTGGAGCGGGAGCCGGAGGTGAGGGATGCGCAAAATCCGTTTACGGATCAAAAATCAGCCTCTATCGAGGTCAAAAATTTGAACTTCTCCTACATTCAAGGCAAGCCGATCCTCAAATCTCTTTCGCTGATGATCGAACAAGGCTCTAAAGTCGCGTTCGTAGGGGCTAGCGGGAGCGGTAAAACTACATTGGCGCATCTTTTGGTCGGATTTTACCCGGTGAGCGATGGAGAGATACTCTACAACAAAATCTCCGAAAAGAGTATCAATTTGGCAACAATCAGGGAGAATATCCATCTGATATTGCAACATCCTAAACTCTTTAATGATACAATGCGTTTTAATTTGACATTCGGAAAAACCTTCTCTGCGCAGGAGATCGAACGGGCGCTGCAAATCGCGCAGCTTGAGGAGGTGGTCGCGGATCTGCCCAATGGGCTGGAGACGATAGTCGGCAAAGAGGGTGTCAAACTCAGCGGTGGACAGCGGCAGCGTGTCGCTATAGCAAGGATGGTTTTGAGTGACCCAAAGGTGGTGATCTTCGATGAATCGACATCGGCTTTGGATACCCATACAGAGGGGAGACTCTTGAAAGCATTAAATCAATTTTTGAGCGACAAAACAGTCATCACGATAGCACATAGGCTCCATACGATACAGAGCGCCGATAGGATTTTTGTGCTTGAAAACGGTACGCTCATCGATAGCGGTACACCGCAAGAGCTGATGGCAAGAGAGAGCAGCTATTTTGCCAATATGACCTAAAATGGAGGGGAAATGACCGTAATAGATGCGCTGATACTAGGCACACTCGAGGGGCTGACCGAATTTCTGCCAATATCCAGCACGGGACACCTTATCCTTGCCTCAGAACTTCTGGGGCTTGAGCAGACGGATGCCCATAAGGCATTTGAGGTCTCTATACAGCTTGGAAGTATCTTGGCGGTACTTTTTCTCTTTGCGCATAAACTGCTTGCGAACAAGAGCCTTTGGCTGAAGATAGCAGTGGCGTTTTTGCCTACGGCAGTTTTTGGATTTCTTTTTTACAAAACGATCAAGGCGCTTTTTGGGATAGAGACAGTCTCGATAATGCTTGTCATTGGAGGAGTGGTGTTTTTGGTCGTGGAGTATCTGCGCAGAGAGCGCGATGAGTCCAAAGATAAGAGCGTGGAGAATCTGACTTTCAAAGAGGCATTCATGATAGGGCTTTTTCAAAGCATATCGATGGTTCCGGGGACGAGTCGATCCGGAATGACGATGCTAGGCGGTCTCTTTGCCGGACTTACCCGCAAGAGCGCGGCGGAGTTCTCCTTCTTGCTCGCGATCCCTACGATGTTTATGGCGACATTTTATGATCTCTACAAAAATAGAGCAACGATGATAGTAGAGGACTATACGCTTGTGGCGATCGGGTTTGTGACAGCATTTGTCGTGGCATTCTTTACCGTCAAGTGGATGATGCGATTTTTGACAAATCATACTTTTGTCGCTTTTGGGATCTATCGTATTGTGGTAGGTTTGGCTTTTTGGTTTTTTGTAGTCGGCAAATAGTTGGATTTTTAGAGATTCCCGAGGGAGTCTTGATTGAGTCCAAAACTTTAACTTTTGGGCATCCAAACGGATAGTTCCGTTTCAAAGGTATATTATGACATTTAAAGAATTTGATTTTCATCCTGAGATCAGCAAAGGGGTGATGATAGCGGGCTTCAAAGAGCCGAGCCCTATCCAAAAAATGACAATTCCTATCATTTTGGAGGATCAGGATGTGATCGGTCAAGCGCATACAGGGACGGGTAAAACCGCCGCTTTTGGCTTGCCGATACTAGACAAGATCGCTAAGGGCAAGATAGAAAGAGCGCTCATTATCACTCCGACAAGAGAGCTTGCCACGCAGGTAAGTGACGAGCTGTATCATTTGGGACGATTTGCCGGTATTCGTACGCTTACTATCTACGGAGGCGTGGGATACGGACGCCAAATTGCGCTGATCCACAAAGGTGTGCAAGTCGTAGTCGCGACACCGGGAAGACTCAAGGATCTTTACAAAAAGGGCAAAATCGATGTTTTCAATCCTGAAGTAGTGGTTTTGGATGAAGCCGATGAGATGCTCGATATGGGCTTTTTGGATGATATCAAAGAGATATTTGAGTATATCCCGCAAAATAGGCAGACGCTGCTCTTCTCAGCGACGATGCCCGAACCCATCAAAGAGCTGGCAGGCGATATCCTCTACAATCCGCAATTTATCTCAGTCGTCAACACAGAAGAGGGCACTGTCAACAACATCATCGATCAGCGCTACTATGTCATCAATGAGCATGAGCGGGACGAGGCGATCGTCAAGCTTTTGGAGACAGAGGATATAGACAAATGTCTTATCTTTTGCCGTATGAAACGAGAAGTGGATCGTCTCAGCGAGCATCTTGAGGCGATGGGATTTAGCGCCAAGGGGCTGCACGGAGATATGGAGCAAACGGAGCGCGATGAGGTGATCAAAGGGTTCAGGCGCGCCGAGATAAGGATACTTATCGCGACCGATGTGGCTTCAAGGGGGCTGGATGTCAAAAACATAAGCCATGTATTCAATTACCATATCCCTTTTGATCCCCAAAGCTATGTGCACCGCATCGGCAGAACGGGACGCGCGGGCAAAAGCGGTCAGGCGATCACCCTCGTATCGACCGAAGAGTTCAAAGAGCTGCAGCGCATCCAAAAAGAGGTGGGCGCGGAGATGAGACTTGCGACGATCGAGCATGATGGCGAATTTGATCCCTCATCTATCGAAGATCTCATAGGCGCCATACGCGACTGCCCCATCCATGAGGATATTGAGCTGATCAAACAGGCAGTTTCAGATATAGATCCACCGCACTTGGTCGAAAAACTTCTTTCACTGCTTTTGAAAAATGAGGGTACGCACTCAAATGGAAGGATAGGAATGGATCAGGAGATGGTTGATGAGATGATGGGGGGCTTTTTCGATCAGCAAAAAGAGACCAAAAGCAAAAAACACAAAAGAAAACCCAAGAGATAAGAGGGTGGATATCTCCCGTATTGCCTGAGAAGTCTATACTGATAAAACCTTTTAAGTTGTATCAAGAAAAATTATTTTAAAATAGTAGTAGTCAGATAATACTCTAATAGGCAGTAAAATCAGATATTGAAAGAGTTGAAAAGGGTATTTATGGAGACAAAAATAGCATCATGCCAGAGTGATCCCGCAATTATCGCCGCAATTATCGCCGCGATCAAAGAGTACACAAAAAATCGCCAAGAGGATTAGAATGGCAAAAAAATATATCGATATAATGGATACAACCTTTAGGGACGGATTTCAGTCTGTCTTTGGGGGGCGGGTATTGATGGATGATTTTCTGCCCGCCGTAGCAGCGGCTCGCGAAGCAGGTATTAGCCATTTTGAATTTGGCGGAGGCGCTAGGTTTCAAACCCTCTTTTTCTATCTTCAGGAGAATGCGTTTGATATGATGGATAGATTTCGAGAGGCAGCCGGTCCTGACGCAAATCTGCAGATCCTTGCCCGCGGGATCAATACGGTGACGCTTGATACGGGCAGCAGGGAGATGATCGATCTTTTCGCGAAATTATTCAAAAAACATGGCACTACAACCGTTCGTAACTTCGATGCGCTCAATGATGTGGACAATCTCATCTATAGCGGTAAATGCATCAAAAAATATGGGATGAAGCATGAGGTGGTGGTGACCATGATGGATCTGCCTCCGGGCTGTGTGGGGGCGCATGATGTGCCGTTTTACGAGAAGACATTGAGGGGTATTCTCGAGAGCGGTTTGGAGTTTGACTCTGTATGTTTCAAGGATGCCAGCGGGACTTCAAACCCAAATAAGGTCTTTGAGACGATCTCGATGGCACGAAGACTTTTGGGTGAAAAAACTCATTTGAGACTCCACACCCATGAGACGGCAGGTGTGAGTGTGGCATGCTACCTCGCTGCGCTCGATGCCGGAGCGGATGGGATCGATATGGCGGCAGCGCCCGTGAGCGGCGGGACAAGCCAGCCTGATTTGCTTACGATGCTGCATGCGGTCAAAGGCTCGAAATACAATCTTGGAAATTTGGAGCTCTCCAAAATACTCAAATACGAAGCGAAGCTCCATGAGTGTCTGCATGACTACATGATCCCCCCTGAGGCGACGCAAGTATCACCATTGATCCCCTTTTCGCCTATGCCGGGCGGCGCATTGACTGCCAATACGCAAATGATGAGAGACAACGGAAATCTTCATAGATTTGAAGAGGTGATTCTCGCGATGGAAGAGGTTGTGGAGCGAGGCGGCTACGGCACCTCTGTGACGCCTGTGAGCCAATTTTATTGGCAGCAAGCCTATGAGAATGCCATTTTCGGTCCTTGGACGCATATCGCTCCGGGATACGGTCGGATGGTACTGGGCTATTTCGGTAAGACGCCAACGGCTCCCGATCCCAAAATCGTAGCGCTTGCAAGCGAAAAACTCGGTCTTCCTCCAACAACCGAAAATCCTCTCGATATAGCCGATAGGGATGAGACCAAATCGATAGCGCATTGGATCAAAGTGTTGGAGGATGAGGGGCTGGAGGTCAATGAGGAAAATATCTTCATCGGGGCATCGTGCGAAATGAAAGGTATTGACTTCCTCAAAGGCGAGAGCCCGCTTATGGTGAGAAAAAATTCCGATGAAAAAATAGAGAGACAAAAGGAAAACAGAGATATGGCAGGAAACTATACAGTAGTTGTCGATGGGAAAAAATATAGCGTGCAAGTAGCTGAAGGGGATGGCGATATTCAGATAGTCCCATCACAACAAACAGCGGGTAGCGCATC
>DZAQ01000081.1 GCA_022729615.1 Sulfurovum sp. | reverse complement strand
AGTGGCCGGGAGAGGGGGATTCGAACCCCCGGAAGTGTTACCTTCGCCGGTTTTCAAGACCGGTGTATTCAACCGCTCTACCATCTCCCGATGGATTTTAGAGACCGAATTTTATCCAATAAAAGATAAAAAACAATTTAAGTTTGGAGGAGCCACCCGGATTTGAACCGGGGATAGCAGCTTTGCAGGCTGCGGCCTTACCGCTTGGCGATGGCTCCAAATGTAATATGTAGCTGGAGGAGTCACCCTGGAATTAAACCGGGGGATAGCAGCTTTGCAAACTGCGGCCTTATCACTTGGCGATGACTCCATCACTTTTGAATCAAATGTTTTGCATCTTGTGCATGGTGGTGCCCGGAGCCGGACTTGAACCGGCACAGCTGCAATAGCCGGGGGATTTTAAGTCCCCTGTGTCTACCGATTTCACCATCCGGGCGGAACTTTATTAAAAACAAATTTCTAAATCTGGAGCGGGCGAAGGGATTCGAACCCTCGACCCCAACCTTGGCAAGGTTGTGCTCTACCCCTGAGCTACGCCCGCACTCCAAACTCTTTGTGGGTTTAACCAAAAAAGAGGAGTGCCATTATACCCACTAAAACTTTAAAAGTAAAGTGATATAATGAAAAAAACTATTTTTAGGATATTACTATGCGAAGCAATGAAATAAAAGAGGGGTTTAGCCGCGCTCCCCACAGAAGCCTGCTTAGGGCAACCGGACTAAAAGATGATGATTTTGCCAAACCGTTTATCGGGGTTGCGAACTCTTTTATCGAGATAATTCCTGGTCATTTTTTCCTCAACAAAGTAGCAGAAGTGATCAAAGAGGAGATACGCGCCAATGGCTGTATCCCGTTCGAGTTCAATACAATAGGCGTCGATGACGGTATCGCAATGGGACACGACGGCATGCTCTATTCCCTTCCGAGTCGTGAAATTATCGCAAATTCTATAGAGACGGTGATGAATGCGCATAAACTTGATGCCATGATCGCTATCCCAAACTGTGATAAGATCGTTCCGGGGATGATCATGGGGGCATTGCGTGTTGATGTACCAACTATATTTGTCTCAGGCGGTCCGATGGCGGCTGGACACATGCATGACGGCACACCCATCGATCTTGCCACGGCATTTGAGGCTGTTGGACAGTTTGAAGCCGGCGAAATCGATGAGGCCAAATTGACTGAAATTGAATGCAACGCCTGTCCAAGCGGCGGCAGCTGTTCGGGTATGTTCACGGCAAATTCCATGAATACACTCATGGAGGCCATGGGGATCGCTCTGCCCGGCAATGGCACAATTCTAGCGCTCACACCGGAACGAACAGAGCTTTACAAGAAGGCAGCAAGGCGCATTTGTGAAATAGCCAAAGATGCAGAGCAATCCAAAAAGATGAAACTTCGCAATATTCTCAATGAAAATGCAGTGCGAAATGCATTTGCTGTGGATATGGCAATGGGCGGCAGCTCCAACACGGTACTGCATATGCTTGCCATCGCCAAGGAAGCAGAAGTAAATTTCAACCTAGCAGATATCAACAAAGTCAGCAAAAGAGTCTCTCATATCGCAAAAATCTCTCCATCCTTGAGTACGGTGCACATGGAGGATATTCATAGAGCCGGCGGTGTCTCAGCGGTGATGAATGAGATGAAAAAAAGAGGAGATGATATCTTGCTTGACAATCCCACAATCACCGGCGAGAGCCTCTATGAACGAATTTCAGGAGCCACCATCAAGGATACCTCGATCATCCATACCATAGACAATCCCTTCTCGCAAGTGGGCGGCTTGGCGATCTTGTACGGTAATCTTGCCGAGCAAGGAGCCGTGATCAAAACAGCAGGTATCACAGGAGAGCGCGTTTTTACCGGAACGGCTGTTTGCTATGATTCGCAAGATGCTGCCATCAAAGGTATTATCAACGGAGGAGTGAAGGCTGGCAATGTGGTGGTCATACGCTATGAGGGACCAAAGGGCGGTCCGGGAATGCAAGAGATGCTTACCCCGACAAGTCTGATCATGGGGATGGGGCTTGGGGACAAGGTAGCGCTCATCACTGATGGTCGCTTTTCCGGAGCCACAAGGGGCGCAAGTATCGGTCATGTGAGTCCGGAGGCGGCAGAGGGCGGTCTCATCGGTCTGCTTCGTGACGGCGATGTGATCCATATCGATGTGGATCAATATATTCTAGAGGCTAGGCTCAGTGATGATGAGATAGCCAAACGAAGAGCGGAGTTCATCCCTCTTGTGAAGCCATTAACAAGTTCTTGGCTCAAACAATATAGGGCATTGGTGACAAATGCGAGCAACGGCGCCATTTTGGAGGCTTATTAGGAGCTAGAAGCAGAAGAGGAGTAAAGTGGAGGCGAATTAGCGCCTCGAATATATGCAGAGATTAGCCTTTGACGCGACTGCCCCACTTGAAGCGTGATTTATAAAACGATGAATCCAAACTTGTGATAATCACTTTTTTCTTTGAGCTGGATGCGTGAATAAATTTATTATTCCCCAAGTAGATACCCACATGGTTGACATAGCCTCTTCTTCTTGTGGAAGTATCAAAGAAGATCAAATCACCCGCTTTAAGTTCATTACGAGCTACCCTCTTACCGACTTTTGACTGATCGATTGATGTTCTAGGAAGACAGACGCCATTGGCTTTACAAACATAACTGGTGAAGCCGGAACAATCAAATGCGTACGGTCCACTGGCTCCTAATACATAGTTTTTTCCAAGTTGATCTTTTGCGGCATCTAGTTTTAGCGAAGGAGAGCATGTTTTGTTATTTTGACCCAAGAAGGAGAGGAGAGTTGACTCCTCCTGCTCTGATTCAAGAATAAATCTTTTTGATGAAGTGTCTCTGGACAATGTTGTCACATTTTCTGTTTTTGTGTCAATTTTGGCGATTTTCATCGGCGCATCAAAAGTAGTGAAATTTCTTGGAATAGTAAGAGTTTGTCCAAGTTTCAAGTTATTGCTTTTGATAGAATTTGTTTTTTTGAGTACAGCAACATCGATATGATATTTTTTGGCTATGGAGTAGAGAGTCTCACCCTTCTTTATGGTATGAGAGCCGGAAATTTGGGTAAGTGCACTCTTTTTTGTTGTGGATATTACGATATCAGACTTGCTCTTGGAGGCAATTTCGGTGGATTTTTTTGTTTTGTTGGATTGGGTGATTTTTGTTTTTGTCTTATTTTTGGCTGATGCTGTTGAAGTTTTTTTATCTTTTGTTTTTTCGGAAACTCCCTTGGATAGTTTCAGAGAGCTGCCGATCTTGAGTTTGCCGCCCTTTTTGATATGGTTGATTGATTCCAACTCAGCTACACCGATATGGTTTTTTTGTGCTATTGTATAGAGAGAATCACCGCTTTTGATTTTGTAGTCTGAAGATGTGGTTTTACTTGTTTTTGTGTTTTTTTGGATGCTTTTTTCTGTTTTGTGCTTCGTGTGAATCTTCTCCGCTTTCGCTACTCCATAGCTAGAAAGCAGGGCAAGACCACATACAATCGCGTATATACGCCTCATAAAATAACCTCTCTTAATTTTTTAAATTGTGAAGGGGATACAATTATGAGTATCGCCTTATGTGCTTACCTGAAGTGTAGCAGATATAAATTAACAAGATGTGAACACAAACTTAATGGTCACTGAAATTTCAAATTATTTTTTAATTCCTCAAAAGAGTTTGATTCTCACATAATAATATTGATTGGCTTATCTTAAATTTATTGCTTTTTTGATCGCGGAGAGGCATATAAAACTTCAAATTCGAGATATTTATATGGATAGTTTTCAATAACTCTTTTCAGCTCTTTGTAGCCCAGCCTCTGTCTGCCCCCGCTAGCCCCGCTCTCTTTGATGTAGCGCAGCATTTGATAGGGGGTATCAAAATTGAGTTTGTAGCGCACTGTCTCGAACTGAACATCAAAGTGCTGCCCGATCTTCTCTTTGAGAATCTCTTCGTCATATATCGGAGAGGCTGTATTGGTATAGAGTTGGAGCGAACGAAAGGTTTCAGATGTAAAAATGGCAAAATAGCACTCATCGCAGAGTGCGGCAAGTGCGGCAAGTGTGCTCTCCAATGCTTGGCTCCATTGGAGTGCAGAGGAGGAGAGCAAGAGATCATAGTGAGAGTATGGGAGCGCTTTTATAAAATCACTTGAATTGAAATCAGCCTCTATTTTTATGATCGATTCACCTGACGGATGAAGGTGCAGCATAGGTTTGGAGATATCCATAGCCGTTAAATGTGCAAATGGAATTCCTTGGTCGATGAGATTTCGGTGCACCTCCCCTCTTCCGCATCCGATATCGATAACTCGGGAGTAATCTCTTTTGGGTACCAGCGAGAGGAGTTTCTGGGCGACTTTGGCTTGGATGATATTGCGGCTATTGTATTGGCTCGCATAGCGTGAAAACTCAAGGGCAACTCTCATTCTTAACTCATTTTTACAGCTTATTTGGGTATAATCGCTCCAATTATATCTAAAACAACAACATATCGAGGAATACATGACATCAACACTTATGATAGTGCAGATCATTCTAGCGCTTGCTATTACCATATCCGTACTCTTGCAAAAAAGTTCCAGCATCGGACTTGGAGCCTATAGCGGAAGCAATGAAACTCTCTTTGGGGCAAAGGGACCTATGGGATTTTTGGCGAAAGTTACCTTTACGCTGGGTCTGCTTTTTGTGCTCAATACTTTGGTGCTAAGTTACCTTTATACAAAAGGCAGCAATAAATCGGTAGCGGATACGATCACTTCATCGATTCCCGCTACACCGCAGATGCCAAAAAGCGAGGCTCCTGCAGCTCCAGCCGCTGTGCCATCCCAGAGTGATGCCGGATCGGCGCCCGTTGCACCCAAGCCCGCAACGCACTAACTACACTATCTAGAAGGAGAGCACCATGCTAAATGAGATATATTCAAACACCCAAGAGCACATGAGCAAGAGTATTGAAGCGCTCAAGAGGGACTTTGCCACGCTTAGAACCGGTAAAGTTACTACTACGATCGTTGACCACATAAAGGTTGACTATTATGGTACGCCTACTGCGCTGAGTCAAGTGGGAAATGTTATCGCATCCGACGCGACAACGATTACAATTACTCCTTGGGAAAAGAGTATGCTTTCGCCCATCACCAAAGCCATTCAAGAGGCGAATATCGGAGTGAACCCCAATAACGACGGAATAGTTATCAAGCTCTTCTTCCCTCCGATGACCGTTGATCAGAGGCATGAGATCGTAAAGCAGGCTAAAGTGATGAATGAAAAAGCCAAAGTAGCTATTCGAAATATCAGAAAAGATAGTAATGATGCAGTAAAGAAGATCGAAAAAGAGAAGAGTCTCAGTGAAGATGAGATCAAAAAAGGGCTGGAGCATATCCAAAAGGTCACGGATGATTTTATCGTTAAATGCGATGAGGTTTTCAAGGCAAAAGAGACGGATATCCTCAAAGTATGATGAATATCGAGCAGATATATAAAGATGCCGGAGCGCTTTTGGAAGGGCATTTTGTCCTAAGCAGCGGAAATCATTCTAACCGCTATCTGCAAAGCGCTAAAGTGCTGGAAGATCCCAAAAGAGCCTCAATTTTGGCTGAGGCGCTTGCGGAACAAATCAGACAGAGCGGTCAAGCAGTCGATACGGTGTGCGCTCCTGCTTTGGGCGGAGTATTGGCGGGATATGAACTTGCCAGGGCTTTGGGGGTACGAAGTATCTTTGTGGAGCGCAAAGAGGGGAAAATGGAGCTTCGCCGCGGCTTTGAAGTAGCCAAAGGCGAAAAAATAATCATTTGCGAGGATATCATTACTACGGGCGGTTCCGCGATGGAGGCTGCAGCTATCATCAATGAGCTAGGAGGGGAGGTGGTCGCCTTCGCTGCGCTGGCAAATCGTGGCTTTTGCCAAAGAGTCGGAGGCAAAAAAGAGCAAAAATTTGAGTGCAAATTGCCGCAAGGGGTTCCGTTCTTTGCTTTGGCGGATTTCGAGTTTGCAATGTATGCTCCGGATGAGTGCCCTCTTTGCAAAG
>DZAQ01000080.1 GCA_022729615.1 Sulfurovum sp. | reverse complement strand
ATTGGAGAGTTCATCTTTGGTCGTCTCTGATGCCGCGATCTGGAAGTATCCTCGATACCACGCCGGCCAGTTCTCATAAGACCCTTTTCCCTCGAACTGCTTTGGATGGGTCGAATCGACCAAAACAACCCCTTTTACCTCGCCCGGATAGCGTCTGGCAAAATACTGCATATAGAGCCCGCCCAAAGAGTGTCCCACGAGGATATAGGGAGGCTTGAGACCTTTTTGGAGCAGCAGCGCGCGCAGTTCGCCAGTAATATGTTCGGCGTCCCGCTGGGTATTTGCAGGTCTGCTCTCGCCGTAACCAGGGCGATTGTAGGTGAAAACCGTCGCTTTTTTGGAGAGCGGTTCGACCACCTTCTCCCACTCGCTTGATGTGGCTCCCAATCCGTTTTCAAAAACGATAGTCGCTGAGCCGTTCTGATGCAATGCATACTCTATACCGGATTTATCCTCGGTCTGCATCTTGGGATCTGAGACGCTTGCGCACCCGGCTAGCACCAGCAGCAAAGTCAGTGCGGCAAAGAGCGGTTGAGCCAAATAAAACATCTTTTTTCCTTCTTGAAAAATTTGGTAATTGTACTCCTTATGAACCCAAAAGAGCCTTGATATCCACCTCGTCTATCTGCTCGGGTCGCAAATACTCTAAAGCATATTTCATATAGACCCCAGAGCGCAAAAAGAGCTCAAAGAGTTCGGCGTCGATATGCTGGTCTTTTCTCATCTGGTTCATGATTTTCAGCGCCTCTGAGAGTGTTTTGCCTTTTTTGTAGGGTCGATCGGATGCGCTGAGCGCTTCGAATATATCGGCGATCACCATGATGCGTGCGGGTATCGAGAGCTCTGCGGCGCTCAGCCCCCTAGGATATCCTGTTCCGATCAGCGTCTCGTGGTGTGTGCCTGCATATTCCGGAATGCGCTTCATATTGTCGGGATAGGGGAGCAGTTCAAGCATCTTGATCGTCATGATGACATGCTCTTGGATCTTGAAGCGCTCCTCATCACTCAATGTCCCTTTTTCTATACTGAGATTATACATCTCCCCAAGATCATAAAGATACTCCGGAACTTTGAGCTTGAAGCCATGCCCGGCGTATGCCTCTTGATCGAAATCAACCCGCTTGATTTTGTGCTCAGGACGGTTATCCAGCAGTACTTCAGAGGCTGGTAACGGCATCTCTTCTGATCCCTCATACCGGAGCAGTTCTGCATCGGAGAGACCCAGCCGATCGCTCAAGTGGCGCACCCATCTTCGACCGGCTATCTGCTTAAGATGCTCTTGCTTTTGACTGCTCATATACTCTCCGCCGATATTACATTCAGCGATAAATGCGAACTCCTCTCGCAAACGCCCCTGCTCCTCATTTTTCCATAGAGTCACGGCGCCCATCTCCTCACCGCCCAGACGCCGTTCGCATGCCTCGATCTCTATATCTCGCCAGATCACCTCAAAACGGGTACGCACTTCATGGATTCTATTGTAGATCGTCTCTAGTTTGGTCGCCTTGTCCACCACATATTCAGGGGTTGTCACCTTGCCGCAATCGTGCAGCCACGCCCCCATCTCGAACTCTCTGCGGCTCTCCTCACTCTCAAATTTGAAGGATTTCAGACTTCCCGTTTGTGACTTTTCAGCCTCCTGCGCCAGCATGACAGCGATCTGAGGAACCCGCCTGCAGTGTCCGCCTGTATAGGGTGATTTGGCATCGATGGTATCGGCTAACAGCTTGATAAATGAATCCATCAGCTCCGCTTGGGCTTTTTGGTACTCTTGGATACTTTGACTCATGGAGACCAAAGAATCAGAGAGATCGATAAGTTCGATGATATTGGTATTGATGCGTCGTACCTCATCAAAACGGCGCTCTTTGATCTTCTCATTTTCTTCCATCAGCGCCTTGATCGGCTTGGTTATACGAGAAGAGGTCAAATAGACAAAAGGAATAGTGGCGATCAAAAATCCCAAAGTGATCCAGAGCGACAAGAAAATCTTCTCCAGATAAGGGGCAAGCATCCTATCGACATCGATACTCATCCCCAAATAGGTCTCTTTGCCAAGCTCATTGGAGAGCGGTGTCACCATCACAAATTTCTCTTTGTCTCCCTCTTTGAAACGCATGATCTTATCGACCATTCCGCTCCGAGAGGCTTTGGTCATGAACATATCAAGCCTATCCGCTCTAACAGACTGTGATGAGGCGAAAATCATCTCATCGCTGCCAAACATAACGATCTCGTTGCTCGAATCACCGCTCTGCTCATGCAAAAGCGTATTGAGTCTCTCAAGCGTTACATCGATAGCCAAAACCCCCTCGCCTGTATTGATAGACTTTGCAAATGTGATCCCTTTCTCGTCATGAGAAGCGAAAGTATATGGGTCAGTCCGGATCGCCTTATCGCTTCTGAGCGCCCCCACGAACCATGGGCGATTTGTGGCATTGAAATCCGAAGGGGTTTCACGCTGCCCCAGAAGCATCAGCTGATCATTCAAATATTCAAACCGCTCAACTCTGCCTTTTGGAGTATCGAAAATCCTCATCACTGTCCACCTCGTGTACTCCGGTGCATGATAATGCGCATGCAGCCCTGAAGCGCTCTTCATATTGACCACTCCAAGCAAGTCGCCATTGGAATGCCCGGCATAAAGTGCGTAGATATTGGGCATCTGATCGATATTTGATACAAATCGTCTGATCGTCTTTTCGGTTTTGGAATCTTCCACGGCAAGCTCAAGGTCTTGATAGTATTGACTAAAATTGAGCATATTTTTGGCATTTTCATCAAGTGAGCGAAGATGTGAAGTGATTTTCTGGCTATCTTGCATAAAGTTTTGATAAGCGGCGGAGCTTGCCAGTTCATGGCTGAAGTAGTATTGCAACCCCAACAGTGAAAGGGTAATCAATCCGATCAAAATAAGAAAATTGGTGAAGATATTGACACGGATCGTCATGGGTGCAAACATCGCGTTTCTCCTTCACTGCAAGGCAAATAGATACGATAGAGTGTACCATAAAACAGTGTGAAATTAAAAATTAGACTTCACACTGTTTTGTTTCAATATTTTCCGGTACAAAAAGTGATGCTCCGATCATAAAAGGCTTTTTTCGAATCATTTGCGCCTATATCTCTTCATCCTCGTCGTAATCAACTTCATACGCATCATCCTCTTCGTAGTCGTCGTCATCATCGTAACTATACATATCTTCATCTTCAAAATCATCAAGATCCTCCTCGTCGTCTCGATCATCCTCTTCGTAGTCATCCAAATCATCATAATCATCGTCATTATATGCAAGATGGCGACTCTCCTTTGCCCCACTTCCAAACTCACAGAAGCCGTTTTCATATATATTTTTCATTGGACTCTTCCCCCTCTACACATTTTGGTTATTGTATCACTCTTATTCTGAAATATATTTCAAATTTTGTCACTTTTTTAGATATGAATATGTTCACGCTCTTCAACTATATGAACCTTGACATCCAGCCGCTCTTTGATCGCCTTTTTGAAAGCTTTGGCTTTCTCCTCTTCTCCGTGGATAAGATAGATTTTCTCCAACCCCTCAAAGTGGCTGATCCAATCGATCATATCCTCCCTGTCGCCATGCGCCGAAAAACCGTTGATCGTATGCACCTTCGCTTTGACGGCGATCTTTTCACCATGCACATGGATATACTGGGCGCCATCAACGATCTTCCTGCCCAATGTCCCGCCCACTTGATAGCCTACAAAGATAAGTGCATTTTTCTCATCCCATAGTCGGTGTTTGAAGTGATGCAGGATCCTTCCGCCGGTGCACATACCGCTGCCGGCTATGATAATAGCTCTGCTTTGAACTTCATTGATCATCATAGACTGTTTGGGACTTTGTGTCAGCGTCAGCGCTTCAAAAGTGAAAGGATTGTTGCCAACTCTTGAATCAGCCTCATTTTCTTTATTCAAGAGCTTCGGATAGCGGTTGTAAAGTTCGGTTGCCTTGATCGCCAGAGGACTATCCAGAAAGACTTTGCACCCCTTCAGCAGTCCATCATCATACATATCTTTCATAAGCGACAGTATCTCCTGCGTCCTCTCAAGCGCAAATGAGGGGATCAAAACATTGCCGCCGTGCCGCATCGTCTCGATGACAACCTCCTTGAATTCAGAAATACTCTCTTCGAGATCCCTATGCACCCTATCCCCATAAGTTGACTCTATATAGAGCGTATTGGCGCTATCTCCATACTCGAGTCCATCGATCACCAGCCGCTCTTTGCTTCCTATATCACCCGAAAAGACGACGCGCTTTGAGAGACTGTCTTCTACGAAATCGATCTCTATAAAAGCTGATCCCAAGATATGCCCGGCCTCTTTGAAGGTGATCGAAATGCTATCAGTAAGTGCGATCTTTGCATGGTAAGGGGCTTCTTTTTTTGTTTTTCTGAAGGTATCATCAACATCTTCTATGCTATACAGAGGCTCAGAAACTGATTTTTCAGTACCCTGTCGTCTGGCTTTTTTGTAAAGAGTCATAAACTCCTCTTGGAGGATATTGGCAGCATCAAGCAGCATGATATAGGCGATATCAAATGTGGCTTGAGTCGAGATGATCGTGCCGTCAAATCCCTCTTTGACCAGTTTTGGCACACGCCCGATATGATCTATATGTCCATGAGTCAAGAGAAGATAGTCGATGGAAGCGGGATCAAAACCGAAGGGTTCATAATTTTTATGCTCATCCTTCCCCTGAAACATACCGCAATCGATCAGCAGCCGCACTCCGTTTATTTCCAAGAGATGGCACGACCCTGTCACCATCTGTGCCGCTCCGTACGAGGTTACTGTCGCCATTCATCACTCCTTGGTTTAAAATGTTTCATTATAGCATTTTTGCAGACGATGGAGTCAATGCCAACAATATCTTTGCTGCAAATATGATAGGTTACTTTGAGAGCTTTCTGAAGATGTCCAAAATCAAAATGTCAAAACTTTATCACTCCCGATGACCCAATCTGCCAAGACCTGCATAGTAGATGTGATTTTTTCATCAAAATAGGGTTGATTTTTGAAAATCCCGCACCGCGCATTGCATGTACCGCACACTTGGAGCGCAACTCCATCACTATAAAGCTTTTTAAGCATAATGACCAGATCATGATCATAGCTTTCGGGTTTGGTCGTCATATCTCGAGCCAGATCGACTGCGTCATTCATGAGAAATATGTTTACTTTCTCACCGCTTTTATGGAGTGTTGAAGCCAGACGAAGAGCATTCCATGTCACATCTGAGCCATCGTAGGGTTGATGATTTAAAACGATAGTGGTCATTGGGAACTCCTATAATGATATTTTTAACTAAAGTAATCATATGATACATTGTCGCTAATGAAATTGTCAAGCGTATTTTGCTGCATCGAGGACTTTTCAACGATTCTATAGCGATGAAATAAGGAACAAAATATGACTTGGCTAATTATCAAATATCTTATTACCGCCGGAGTGGTGGTTTTGGTCTCTGAGATGGCAAAGCGCAGCGACAAGCTAGGCGGACTGATCGCAGCACTGCCTCTGGTCACTTTCTTGGCGCTGATTTGGCTCTATGTCGAAAACCAAAGTACCGAAAAAATCGCCAATCACGCTTGGTACACATTTTGGTATGTCGTCCCGACCCTGCCGATGTTTTTGGCATTTCCGCTGCTGCTTGAAAAGATCGGATTTTGGTGGGCGATGGGAGCGTCGGTGATGATCACTGTGGTATGTTTCATCGCTTTTTCACTTATCGTTCGGCAGTTTGGGGTAGAGTTGTGGTGAGGATTTTTGAGGTTTTTGTAGAGCAAAATTATCTGTGCTTTTATTATGGGCGCCTTTAAAAACCCATCGAGAGACTGCCACGGCTTCTTCAAAGCCTCGCGGTGACGAAATTTCCGTCATCTTTGGGTCAAGCCCGAGGATCCATTTAATTTGTGGATTCCGCATCAAGTGCGGAATGACGAAAGGATGTCATTGCGAGCAAAGCGCGGCAATCTGGTTTTTAGAGATGCCCTAGAGTTACAAAGAGATAATAGAGTCTAAGATATAATAACCAAAAGGAGTTTTTATGTCTATAGATACACTTTTTGCCCTTTTTAAAGCTTTGGGTG
>DZAQ01000007.1 GCA_022729615.1 Sulfurovum sp. | reverse complement strand
AATATTTCGGTATGATACGAATCATTATAAAAAAGAGTGAGAGCGTCAAGGGAGCCCCGTGAAGATACCGCATATACCTGTGTTGCTGCAAGAGGTCATAGAGGGGTTTGCAGGAGTTTCGGAGGGGTATTTTGTGGATTGCACACTCGGGTATGCCGGGCATAGCAGTGCGATTTTGGAGCAGTATCCCGGAGTGAAGCTTCTGGGTATCGATAGAGATCAGGAGGCTTTGGAGTTTTCAAGCGGGCGATTGGAGTCTTTCGGGGAGCGAGTCAAACTCTATAAGGGTTCTTTCGCTGCTGTTTTGCCACAGCTTCATGAGTCGCCTATCACGGCGGTGCTGGCTGATTTTGGGGTCTCCTCTTTGCAGCTGGATAGGGAGGAGCGAGGTTTTGGCTTCATGAGCGAACGGCTGGATATGCGGATGGACAGAGATGCAGCGCTCAGCGCTTATGAGGTCGTCAATACCTACAGTCGGGAGAAGCTGGAGTATATTCTGGGTCACTACGGTGAGGTGCGCTCCTTCAAGAGGGTTGCCGGTGCGATAGCGGAAGCCAGAGCGAAGTCGCCTATCGAGAGTGCGAGGGAGTTGAGCGAGATCGTGATGCGCATCATGCCTAGAATAGGGAAGATCCATCCCGCGACTTTGGTATTTCAAGCGATTCGCATCGAAGTCAATAGCGAACTTGACGAGATAGAGGGGCTATTGGATAGACTTGAGGCGATGCGTCCAAAAGGAGCTATCGTGGGGCTCATCACATTTCATTCGCTTGAGGATCGGTTGGTCAAAAATCGTTTCTATAAATGGTCAAAATCGTGTATCTGTGATCCGCAAGCACACCGATGTACTTGCGGTGGCGATAATGCTCTTGGCAAGATGCTCGGACGCAAACCGATAACGGCTTCTGGCGAGGAGATCGCATCCAATCCGAGAAGCAGAAGCGCTAAACTGAGAATTTTCCGTTTTGATGATACCGGCAAGGATATATAAATGAGTGAAATTGTGCAGTCAAAACGAAGAAAGAAGCATGGTGGCATCTCTTGGAGCGCGCTGCTTATCATTGTCATTTCGATGCTTATCTTTTTGATATTGGGTATGATCAAGATCTACCATAGCAACCAAATCTATTATGAGAGCAGGAGAGTCAACTATATCGAAGGAGAGGTCGCCGCGCTTCGAGAAGAGAGAATAATGCTGGAAAATCAAGTACAGCATTTGAAGTTCAAAAACAGAGTAGCCGACACTATCTTTCTTCCTATGGAGGAGGCTCCCGTCCAAAAGCACTAAAAGCCGGTACTTGCTCACGGGTTTGTGAGAGATTTTTTGGCTATAATACGCACTGCTTGAGTACAATAAATAAATTATGATTTTGTGGAGATGAGAATGAATATTTTTGATGAAGATGATGATTTTTTGGTAAGTACGCCTAAAAGCAACTTTTTTAGTATCGCAAAAACTGCCAATCAAAATATCGTTGAGATGGAAATAGAGAAGATGTTTCAAAGATTGGCGGTCGCTGAAAAAATGCTGGAAGAGAGAGATCTTGAGAGAGAGCATGAGCGTCTTTTGAAAGTGATGGTGATCGAAAAAGAGTTAGAAGATAGAACCAACAGTATCTTTATCGAGCTAGTAGGCAATATCGTGACGCAGTGTGAATAAGTTGAAAGTTTCAAAAGAGGGAATAGTGTGCTCAGAGCTGTAGAGAGAAAAATAGAGCAGTATATCAAGGAGCTCGATGACAAAGGTTCAGAGGCGATTTTGTGCAATCTTCCCGGCGGAAAAAGGGTGCGTGCGAAGCTGATATGCAAGATCGCCGGAGATCATCTAAGGGTGATCAAGACGGCCGCTATCGTGGAGATGATCCATGCGGCAAGCCTGCTCCATGATGATGTCATCGATGATGCCAAAGTGAGGCGCAAATCCCCCTCGATCAATGCGCTCTATGGCAGCAAAAGAGCCATAATGCTGGGGGATATCCTCTATGCTAAGGGATTTTTTGAGCTCAATGAGATCGATAAGCGCGTCTCCTCTATCATCTCCAATGCGGTTGTGCAGCTGAGTTTGGGCGAAATGAATGATGTCGTTTTGGCGACGGTGATGAACACAGATAGATCGCTCTATATGAAAATGATCTACCAAAAGACGGCTTCTCTGATCGAAGCAAGCGCGCATGCTGCGGCACTTTTGGCTGGGAAATCACCGGAACCATACCGCATATACGGGCGCAATATCGGGCTGGCTTTTCAGATGATCGATGATCTTTTGGATGTGACATCGGATGAGGCGACACTGGGCAAACCGGCGCTGCACGATTTTGCTGAAGGGAAAACGACACTCCCTTATATCTATCTTTATGAGCAGTTGGGCGGCGAACAAAGAGAGAAGCTCAAAAGTTTGCACGCGAAAAAACTTTCCATAGAGGAGCAGAAGTGGATCGGCGCGATGATGCAAGAGCATGGGATAGTGCAGCGATGCTATGATGAGGCAAAAGCGCTTGTCGATGAGGCATCAAATTTGATGGAGCGATCCGGTGAGAGAGACTTGATCGCAATAGCCCAAGAGATTATCAATAGGAAGTTCTGATGTACTATCTTGTTTTGAGCTTCAATCATAAAAAGTGCGATCTCTCTATAAGGGAGAGGCTGGCTTTCAAGGATGAAAATGCAGTTAAAAATATGCTCAACCGCCTAGTGGGGTTCGACTATATCTATGAAGCGTTCATCCTCTCGACTTGCAACCGCGTTGAGGTGGTCGTCGCGGCTCGAGATAATTTCGCGGCATACCATACGATCTTGGGGCTCTTCGCACATCATAGCGGAGTCAATTTCTATGAGCTTGAGGCGACGCTGCAGCGCACGGATGATGAGGAGGCGATACGGCATCTTTTTGGCGTGGTCTCTTCATTGGATTCGCTGGTCATCGGTGAATCTCAGATCACGGGACAGGTGAAGGATGCATTCCGTTTCTCTTATGAGAATGGGACGGCCGGCAAAAGGCTCAACCGCATCATCTCTTATGCCATCAAATGCGCTGCTGAAGTGCGAAATGCGACGCAAATCTCTGCAAATCCTATCTCGATCGCTTCGGTAGCCGTCGCGCAGGCAGCTAAAATTTTGGGAGACAATCTTGCCGGAATGACAAGCGTCGTCGTAGGAACAGGAGAGATGGGGCAGTTGGCGGCAAAACATCTGCTGAGAGCCGGCTGTGATGTAGTGTTGGTGGGAAGAGAAGAGGCAAAAACCAAACTCATCGCGAGTGAGCTGGGAGAGAATGTCAAAATCGATACTATCGAAAATCTCTCCAAATATATCAATCGCTATCGACTGCTCTTTAGCGCCACGGCAGCATCTGAGCCTATCATCACAAAAGAGATGGTTGAGAATAATGACCTCAGTCGGCTCTGGTTTGATATGGCGATACCGCGGGATATCGAAGAGTTTGAGATGCCGAAACTTCAAGTATTTCGCATAGATGACCTCAAAAATATCTCAGCGGATAATCATGCGCTGCGCCAAGAGCAGGCACTCAAAGCCAATGAGATCGTAGATCATTACAAAGAGGAGTTTTTTCAGTGGCTGCGTACTCTTTCGGTCGAGCCGGTCATCAAAGGCATCAGAGAGCAGGTGGATGATGCGATCGACAAAGAGCTGGATAGAGCGATCAAGAAGGGGTTTGTACCGGCTTTCGCCGAGGAGAATATGCGCAAGATGGCGCAGCAGATGTTTAACCGATTTTTGCACAATCCAACACTGCGAATGCGGGCAAGTTCGCGAGAAAAAGATGGCGTAGCAGGTATCGACGCTTTCAAAAATTTTTTTGAAGTAGATACGGAAAATATGAACATGCAGCAATACAAAAAAGAGCACCATAAAAAAGGATACCTCGCGTGAGAGTGACACAACTATTGATACCAACGACCAAAGAGACTCCGAACGATGCGACGCTGATGAGTCATATTTATCTCATCCGCGGCGGTTTCATCGGGGGTGTAGGCAGTGGTCTGTACAACTTTTTGCCGCTCGGCAAGAGAGTGCTTGACAAGATACGAAATGTTGTCAAAGAGGAGCTTGACCGTGCCGGCTGTCAAGAGGTGAGTTTGGGGTTTGTCACCCCTGCGAGTCTCTGGCAGGAGAGCGGTCGCTATGAAAAATACGGCAAAGAGCTGCTCCGATTTAAAGATAGAAAAAATAACGATTTTGTACTCGGTCCGACGCACGAAGAGATGATGGTGAACCTCGTCAAGCAGAGTGTGAAGAGCTACAAAGCCCTCCCGCTCAATCTCTATCAGATCAATCTCAAGTTTCGTGACGAGATCAGACCGCGGTTCGGGCTGATGCGAGGGCGTGAGTTTTTGATGAAAGACGGGTATAGTTTCCATAGCTCTGAAGCGGATATGAAGCGAGAGTTTGCCTTGATGGAGGAGACATACAAAAAAATTTTTACGCGCCTTGGTTTGGAGTTTCGTGTTGTTGAAGCCGATAGCGGGGCGATCGGCGGAAGCGGAAGCAAAGAGTTTATGGTCTTGGCGCAGAGTGGTGAAGATACGATCGCAGTGTGTGACGAGTGCGAGTATGGCGCCAATATCGAAGCGGCAGTGAGAGCGCCCAAAAAATGTGGTGTCGCTCCTCCTGAGGCGGATTTTGCCAAGTTTTACACTCCGGAGACTACGACTATCGAAGAGTTGAGCCGATTTTTCAAGGTCGATCCATTTTATCTTATCAAGTGTGTCGCCAAAAAGGCGCTCTATGATGATGGGGTAAGCAAAGTAGTGCTTTTCGCTTTGAGAGGGTCTGAGATGCTTCAGGAGGTCAAGGCGTGCAACGCAGTCGATGCCAATGAGCTTGTCGAACTCTCCGAGGAGGAGTTGGCGCAGAGCGGATTGATCGCAGGGTTTATGGGACCGATCGGTCTGCCTGATAGTATAAAGTTGGTACTCGATGAGATGCTCAGAGACGGCAATCATCTCATTTGCGGTGCCAACGAGAGAGAGTATCATCAAATAGGCGTTGATTTGAGTGGTTTTGAAGGGCTCTATAAGGATATCGCGAGTGTGCAGGAGGGGGATAGCTGTCTTCATTGCGGCGGAGCATTGCGCTACACCAAAGGGATAGAGGTGGGGCATATATTTCAGCTCGGCACGCGCTATTCAGAGCCTTTGAAGGCGGAATATTTGGATGAAAACGGCAAAGCCAAGCCCTTCGTGATGGGCACATACGGTATCGGCGTGAGCCGCTTGCTTGCTGCCATTATCGAACAGCACCATGATGAAAAGGGGTGCATCTGGACCAAGGAGAGCGCCCCTTTTGCACTGGAGATCATAGTCTCGAATACCAAAGATGAACAGCAGTCGGCTTTGGCGGAGGAGATTTATACCGCATTGCGCTCCAAAGGAGTCGAGGTTCTGCTTGATGACCGCAGTGAGCGATTTGGGTTTAAAATGAAAGATTTTGAGCTCATTGGGGTGCCTTCGGCATTGATAATCGGCAAGAATATCGAAGAGGGGAAGGTGGAGCTTGTCAAACGAGATGGTTTAGTGAGTGAGCTTTTGGATCTATCAAATATTGTCGAACGAGTAATGGAGCGATTATGATATTTTTAGTTATCCCATTTTTGATCGCAGAGCTTATCCTCTCTTTGAAGGTCATTGAGACGATGGGGGCGCTTTGGAGTCTTGTGTGGATAGTGGGGAGTATCACGGTCGGTGTGATACTGCTCAAAAACTCAACCAATGCGTTCTTCGGGAGTTTAGGCGCAGTTTCCAAAGGGAAATGGGATCTGAATAATTTGCAAAATGCAAGCGCGGCATATATGCTAGGAGCGCTTCTGTTGATCGTCCCGGGGATATTGAGTGATATTTTTGGGATAATTGCGCTTTGCTATGTACTTTATCTGAGTTTTATTGCTAAAATACGCCCGGAGAAAACAAATTTTACCCATAAAGGAGATGAGGATGTCATTGATGTTGAAGTTATTGATCATGACCATCGCGACGACCATAGCGTCTCAAGCAAGCGTTAGCGAAGAAGAACTCGTAAAGTATTTCAAAAAATTTATTGTCAAAAACCCCTCAGTTCAAGTCTTGGGTGTCGAGGTGCTTGATGTCGTAAAAGTGCCGGAATATCCGGGCTGGGAAGTCTATCTCACCAATATGAAGCTTCGTTTCAACAATGAGGAGGTTTCAGCGCCTCAAAGCGTCTTTGTGAACGGCACTCTCTTTACCCCGATGCTGGTGGATATGGCAACCGGAATGGATTTCGCCAGAGATATCAAGCCGAAAGTCGCACCCGTCTATTATGACGAAAAACATTTGATAGCGGGGAATGGAAATGCAAAACATAAAATTTTGATCTTTTCAGATCCGCAATGTCCGTTTTGTATGGAGGTGGTGCCGGAGATCATCAAAAGTGCCAGAGCGTATCCTGAGACCTTCGCGGTTTATTACTACCACTTGCCGCTTTTGCAGATACATCCGGTCTCGGGGATCTTGGTGCGAGCAATGCGTGTAGCACAAGACAAGGGGCAAAATGAGATCGTAGAGAAGATCTATGCGCTCAAGATAAATCCTGCGGAAACGAATGAGGATGTGGTACTGGGGGCTATCAAGGATCAGACAGGTTTTGGGATCACAAAAGAGGAGATCAATGCGCAGTCTATCAAGGATGAGATCAAAACGGACGAGAAGGCATCAGGAAAATTGATGGTCTCCGGAACCCCAACCGTATATATTGATGGCGTGTGGGACAAGATGCGTGATGGCTACAAAAAACTTGTTCCGCAAAAGTAGATTTTTATCATGAGAGAGATCACTATCGCCACAAGAGCCAGTGCGCTAGCATTGTGGCAGGCGTACCACATAAAGCAGAGGATCGAGAGCAGTTTTCCGAATGTGAGTGTAGTGCTCAATGAGATGACAAGCAGCGGGGACAGGATCCTCGATAAGCCTTTGGCGCTTGTGGGAGGCAAGGGGCACTTTACCAAAGAGCTGGAGGATGCTATGCTCTCGGGCAAGGCGGACATGGCGGTGCATTCACTCAAAGATGTTCCGACCTATATTCCGGAGGGATTGGAGCTGGCTGCGATCACCCGTCGCGAGGATCAAAGCGATGTGCTGCTTTCGCACCGTTTCGCAGATATTGACTCTCTTCCTGCCGGAGCAGTCGTGGGCACTACGAGCCTTAGAAGAAGGATGCTGTTGCTGCAAAAGCGTCCCGATCTCATCGTCAAAGATTTGCGCGGCAATGTCAATACCCGTCTTCGAAAGCTCGCCGAAGGGGAGTATGACGCGATCATCCTCGCTTATATCGGTTTGGCTCGTCTTGATCTGCTTCGCGGCATCCCCTTCGTGCAGAAACTTACCTTTATGATCCCTCCGATGGGGCAAGCTGCCTTGGGGATAGAGATAGTAGCTGATAATGAACTAGCAAGGGAGATCGCCGATGCCCTCAATGACCCACAGAGTTTTCTCACAACGAAGCTCGAGAGGGATTTCATCTCCAAAATAGGAGCCGGATGTTCTGCGCCTGTGGCTGTAAATGCGGTCATTGAAGCCGAAAGGGTGAGCATCAGAGCTATGATAGGCTATCCGGACGGGACGCATACGCTTGATCACGGATTGAGCGCACCCGTGAGTGAATGCGGAGATCTGGGTGAGCAGTTGGCGCACGCAATGATCGCAGAGGGAGCGCTGGAGATACTATCAAAAGCCCAGCAGATCGCCTTCAAAGATCAAATGCCGGAGAGAATGTAGCAACCTCCTCCTTGTCATATCTATAGAATTTACTTCGCGGTGCTTGTTAAGCCAATGAGAAGTGAACTGTATGGATTATGGTATAATCTCCTCTCTAAAGTGATATTCAAGGAAAATAGATGAAAATAGCCATTATGGGTGCTATGCCCGAAGAGATAGAGCCGCTTCTTTCGCGCGTGGAAAATGTCAGAAAGAGCGAGTATGCCGCCAATACCTATTATGAAGCGCAATATAAAGGCAAAGAGGTGGTGATCGCCTATTCAAAGATAGGGAAAGTCTTTGCGGCGATCACTGCTACGATCTTGATAGAGAAATTCGGATGCGATAGACTGCTCTTTTCGGGTGTGGCAGGGGCGATCGATCCGGATCTGGAGATCGGTGATCTCATCATCGCGGATGGGCTGTGCCAGCATGATCTCGATATCACAGCGTTTGGTCACCCGCATGGATATGTGCCGGAGGGGGAGGTGTGTATCACTTCTGATGTCTATTTGCGTGATGTTGCCAAGAAGATCGCGGCTCAAAAAGGGTTGCCGCTCAAAGAGGGTGTGATAGCTACAGGCGATCAATTTGTCGCGAATCATGAGAAAAAAAGCTGGATCGCTGAGATATTCAATGCCCATGCTCTGGAGATGGAGGGGGCGAGTGTGGCGGTGGTCTGCAACGCGCTTAATATCCCGTTTTTTATCCTTCGGGCGATCAGTGACAGTGCTGACATGGACGCGGGATTTGATTTCGATACATTTTTGGAGAGTTCTGCGAAGGTGAGCGCTGATTTTATCCTCGATATGGTTGAAGCGATTGAGCATTGATACTCCCAAAGTCAAAGTAAGCAAAAAAATTCTCAAAGCAGTCGGCAAAACGAATGCCGAGTTTCGTCTCATAGGGGAGGGGGATCGGGTGCTTTTGGGTTTGAGCGGAGGGAAAGACTCTTTGGCGCTCCTGCATGCGCTCAAACATATGCAGCGCAGCGCCCCCTTTCGCTTCAGCTTTGAGGCGTGTACGGTCTCTTACGGTATGCCTGGGGAGGGGTATGAGTATCTTGAACGCCATTGCAAAGAGCATGGGATAGCGCATCAAGTCATTCAAACAGATATTTTTGAGATATCCCAAAATACGATCCGTGAAAATAGTTCATTCTGCTCCTATTTTTCGCGTATGCGGCGCGGTTCGCTCTACAGTTATGCGCAAAAAGAGGGGTTCAATAAGATTGCGCTTGGACACCACTTTGATGATGCTGTCGAGAGCTTTTTTATGAATATGTTTTATAACGGCACGATGCGCTCGATGGCGCCGATCTATAAAACCGAGAGAGGCTTTCATCTCATTCGCCCGCTGATTCAAGTCAGAGAGCGGCAACTGAGGGCGTTTGCTCAGGAAAATGCACTTGAGACTCTCGGCGATGAGTCGTGTCCTGCGATGATGAAAAATGTCAAACTTCCATATGCGAGAGAGAAGATGAAGATATGGCTCGAGGAGATGGAGGGGGCGCACGAGAATCTCTTCAAAATGATCAATGCTTCGTTTAAGCACATCCATGACGATACATTCATGGATCCTGCGAGATGGAGAAGAGATGATCTGGATGTTGAGGGTAGAGCAGATTAATTTATCTTAAAATGGAGCGAAAAATGGTCTATTTCTATTTGGCTTTGGCTGTGATATCAGAAACGATCGCAACATCTGCGCTCAAGGCGACGGAGGAGTTTACGCGATTTTGGCCAAGTGTGATCGTACTTGTCGGGTATGGTGCGGCATTTTATCTGATGACTGTCGTGATGCGCACTTTGCCCATTGGGATCACCTATGCGATTTGGTCCGGGGTCGGTATCGTTTTGGTCAGCCTGATCGGCTTTGTCTGGTACAAACAAACCATCGATCTGCCCGGAGTCATCGGGATAGTCTTGATCGTAGCCGGTGTAGCGGTCATCTATCTCTTTTCCAAATCATCCGTCGGGTCATCGTAAAGCGTGAGCGAAATTATCACGATCGACCAAGAGGGCAGATTGGACAAGATCCTCGCGGAGTCATTGCCTGCAAGCCGCAATCAAGTCGAAAAGCTGATAGAAGAGGGGCTTGTGGCAGTCAACGGCAAAGTAGTCACCAAAAGGGCTTTTCATCTTCAGAGCGGCGATGAGGTGAGGTACCAATTGAAAGAGCCTTCTGAACGGGATGTCGGGGAGGTAGATTTTGATCTGCAGATCCTCTATGAGGATGAGGAGATGATGGTGATCAATAAGCCAAGCGGCTTGGTGGTGCATCCGGCTCCAAGTGTCAAAGGGGCGACGCTGGTGGATTGGCTGAAAACCAAAGGAGTTTCGCTCTCCACGCTCTCAGGAGAGGAGAGGCACGGAATCGTCCATCGCATAGACAAAGAGACGACGGGGGCTTTGGTGATCGCCAAAACCAATCAAGCACACCAAAATCTCTCTGCTCAACTCCAAGATAAGAGTATGGGGCGCTACTATCTTGCCCTGATCGATCATCCGCTCAAGGAGAATGCAATAGTCCATAAACCTATCGGAAGAAGCCCTTCTAATCGGCTTAAAATGGATGTTGTTGCGGGCGGCAGGGAGGCAAAGACATCATTTGCCAAGATAGCCGAAGGCATAGGGAATATAGAGCTGATCGCAGCAAAGCTCTATACGGGCAGAACACATCAGATCCGTGTCCATCTGGGCACACTCGGACGCCATATTTTGGGCGATCATTTATATGGATTTAAGAGCAAAAAAGATACAATCGCGAGGGTTTATTTACACGCATATCAACTCTATCTCGCTCATCCAAAAAGCGGAGAAAAGATGCAGTTTGTCGCCCCGCTTTTTGATGATATGAGCGGATTTATCATTCAAAATTTTGACCGTGAAGAGATAAGCAAAAAGATTGATCCAAAATCACTCTATAGATATTTTGATTTCTAATGGTAACCACTTTTTGGTATAATCAGCCCAAGCTATAGTCACAAAAAAGAGAGAGAGATGCCGCATATAAAAGTTCAGACCATCAGCGAAGATCTCTTGGATAGATTTGTTGATGCCTCTTCGTATGTGAACTTTAGGGCAGATTCATTGAATGGGAAAGATGTACTATTTGGCGTAACAAGCGAAGGAGAAGAGTTTCTTTTGCAGCTCAAGAGGGAAAGTGACTCCATCGATATGCTCAAGTATGACAAGATCACAAGACCGCTGAAGGTGAAACTCATCAAGGATGTGATAGCCGGGATCGCCGATGAGATGGATCTCAAGGTTGAACAATCCAATCTCGCGCACTCCTCAGGAAAGCCCCCTTTGGCATCGAAATATCTCAAAAAGATCAAAGATTTTGAATCGGTTGTTTTCCCGTTCGAGTCAGTGGCTATCGAGGTAGGGTTTGGGAGCGGAAGACATCTGCTTTATCAGGCAAAAATGCACCCCCAGAGGCTTCATATCGGCATTGAGATCCATACCCCCTCAGCCCAGCAGGTATTGAGACAGATCGATCTCCAAGGGCTTGAGAATATATGGGTGGTCAACTATGATGCAAGACTCCTTTTGGAGATGCTGCCATCAAATAGCTGTGAGCAGATCTTTGTCCATTTTCCTGTGCCTTGGGACAAAAAACCTCATAGAAGAGTCATCGGTGACTCTTTTAGGGATGAGGCATTGAGGGTTTTGGCGCCAAATGGCCGCCTTGAGCTTCGGACGGATAGTGAAAAGTATTTCTGGTACACTCTGGAGACTTTTTTGGATACTCCGTCATCAAGTGTGCATATTGAGAAAAATAGAGATTTGGCTGTCACTAGCAAGTATGAAGCGCGGTGGAAGCGCCAAGAGAAAAATATCTATGAGGTGCATCTCGCATCGCATGAGTACTCCGGCACAAATGAAAAGTCATCAAAGATTCATTTCCCTTTTGGAAATTGCCGCTACAAAGAGGGGCTTGAGGAGCGATTGCCCTCACAAGCTTTGATGGGGAGCAGCTATTTTGTGCATATTGAAAGAATCTATAGAGTTGCAGATGAGGGATTGCTTTTGAGGTGTGCATTTGGCAGTTTCGATAGACCTGAACATAAGTATATTTTGATAGACCGCGCGGGTTGTCGATACTATGCCTCCGATCCGGTCAAAACCTATGTCAATTTTCAAGCGCATCAAAAAATAGCGGAGTATCTCAATGTCTAACAATATTATTATCAGCGCATCCAATCTAACGCTCTCGTATGGAAATACGGAGATCATCAAAGATGCTAATTTTTCTATCAAAAAAGGTGAATTTATCTTCATAACCGGTCCTAGCGGAAGTGGAAAATCGACACTTCTCAAGTCAATGTACGGTCAGATACAGCCGACTAGCGGGAGTCTTATCGTCGGAGGCGTAGAGCTGGAAAATATCAACAATAGAAAACTTCGTGAGCTCCGCACCCATTTGGGGATAATTTTTCAAGATTATAAACTCATCAATGAGTGGAGCGTCAAAAAAAATGTTATATTGCCTCTCATGATCGCCGGATACTCTATCGATGTGCAAGATACCCAAGCTGAACGCCTTCTCAAGCATGTCAAACTCACTGAGCTTAAAGACCGTTTTCCGCTGCAGCTCAGCGGCGGTGAACAGCAACGAGTAGGTGTCGCCCGGGCTTTGGCAAAAAATCCGTTTTTGATATTGGCCGATGAGCCTACCGGAAACCTCGATGAGTACTCTTCCAATGTCATCTGGGATCTGATGGAAAATGCATGCGAGCAGCTCCATACGACCGTTTTGGTGGTCACACACAAAATCCCGACTATTTTTAGCAGACCATATCGGCATTTTATCATCGAAAGCAAGGGCGTCTATGAAGTTCATTAAAAACCATCTCACTTTTATTTTTCCTATGGTGGCTATCTTGCTTGGCGTGGAGTTCTTTTTGGTTTTCGATAGAACGACAGATAGCTATGAGAGCGGTCTGAAGGAGGGGTATTCGATGTTTGTAGTCGCCAATAAGGCGCTAGAACTTCAAGATTTTCAAGGTCTCAATAAGCATATCTCTCATGCCGAAGAGATACACAAAGAGTCTCTTGCCAGGCAAATTGCCCATGGAGTGAGCCAGACAAGCCCCGAAGAGATACTCAAGGCATTGCCGTTTTTTTATAATCTCAAGCTTGATGGTTATCTTGATAGTTCCGAATTGGAAAATATCAAAGAGGATCTTGTAAAAAGCGAAAGCATTAAAAAGGTAGAAACTTTTGGAAATGCTTATAGCAGCAGTTACCGTCTTTTTAGTTTTATCAAATTTATTCTCAAGGCTTTTTTTATTTTTATGGGTCTTGTAAGCTTTTTCTTGATCGTCAAACAGATGGAGATCTGGAAATATAAACACAAAGAGCGCATGCAGATCATGAAGATATTCGGAGCGCCATTGATGTTGCGAAGCGGCGTGCTTTTTCGGGTGGCGATCGTAGATGCGATGATCGCAACGCTCCTTACGAGTATGGTTTTTTTAGCCCTCAAATACAAGTGGGCACAAGAGAGTCATGTTGATATCTTGATGCAAAAACAGAATCTTCTTTTTGAAACTACAGATTTTCTCATTTTGCTCGGCTCTTCACTCTTGATCGTTATTGTTTCTGTAAGTTTAGTGGTGTTTAGCGCAAGTGAAAAGGAGTAGCGTGAAGAAATCTCTCCTTTTGGTCATTTTTTTGTTGGTGCAAAACTCTCTTTTTGCTGCAATAAGCACGGAAAAAAAGATACAAAAATCTGAAAAAATTCTCGATGAGAGTCTCAAGGAACAAAAGGAGACAAGTGAACAGCTTGATAAGGTCGCCGATGATATAAAAAAGGCAAATTCTGAAAACAAGATACTCAATAGCAAACTTGAGACGCTCAGTGACCTCTACCAGCAGAATGAAGAGAGCTATCAAGCTTCCAAAAAAGAGTTGTCCGCTTATGATGCTTCGCTAGCGCAAATCAATAAAAAAATTGAGGATATCAATGAGGAGTTTATCCAGGTTCTTGCCAGCCAATCAAGCGTTATCCATGCGATGAACCAGAAGCATGATCCGAGCAGGGAATCGATCGTTATGCTCGAAGCATATCACATCCTCAAAGAGAAAAATGCAAAAGATATGGGAAGGCTCAAAGAGCAGATCGATCAAAAGAAGAGAGAAAAACGGTCGATCCAAAAAGATCGTTCAAGGATAAAGATCAAAATTGACAAGATAGCCAAAGAGCGTGATGAGTTTGAAGATAAAAAAAAGACAAAAGAGAAGCTTCTCGAGAAATTGGCAAATGACGAGGAGAGTTATAGAAAAAAGCTGCAGAGCGTCATGGATGAGCAAAACGCTCTTCGTTCCACACTTGCCGAGCTGAATATTCTCCAGCAAAAAGAGGTGGAAGAGGAGCGAAGGATCGCAGCGGAACAAAAAGCCGCGATGCTGGCCGAAGAGCAACGCAAAAAGGCGCTGCGCAAAAAGAGAGCCCAGGAGAGAGCACAGGCAAAAAAAGAGGGCAAGAAGGTCGTCTATGCTGTAAAAGAAGAAGAGGAGGAAGAAGTGACGAAGGGGGTTGCGGAGGGTCCGATAGAAAAAGTCGAAGTTGCCAGACGCGGATCTTCATATCAGGCTGATAAGGTTGCGGCTTATAGCGGAGGAAAAACAATCTCTCCGATACAAGGCGCTAGACTTATTAAAAAGTTTGGCGCCTATGTTGACCCGATATATAAAATTAAAATTTTCAATGAGTCTATAACGCTTCAAGCCCCTTCAAGCGATGCAAGAGTCCAGAATGTGCTCAATGGAAAAGTGGTTTTTGCCGGACCAAGTTCAATGTTGGGAAATGTAGTGGTGGTTGCGCATGCCGGTCAAATGCATACCGTCTATGCAGGTCTCTCAAAAATCGCCCCTTCAATAAGCAAAGGCTCCACTATCAGAGGCGGATATGTCATCGGGAAGGTTTCCAATAAGCTGATTTTTCAAGCTACAAAAGATTCAAAGCATATCGACCCTCTGAAATTGATCACACTCTAAGGATTTAACCTACAATCAACCGCTTTTGGATATAATCGCGTAATTGCAATAAGAGGTGATAAATGTCAAAAAGAGTCTTGGTAAAATTTTCCGGTGAAGCATTGGCAGGAAAAGAGGGGTATGGTATCGATACGCAGATCTTAAAATTTATCGCCGATGAGATCAGCGAACTCGTTACAAGCGGTGTCGAGGTCGGCATCGTGGTGGGCGGCGGCAATATCATTCGAGGCGTAAGCGCTGCGGCTGATGGCATCATCAAGCGAACAAGCGGTGACTATATGGGGATGCTGGCGACGGTGATCAACGGTGTTGCGATCCAAGAAGCGCTTGAGCATATCGGACTTGACGCGCGTCTGCAGTCAGCTATCGATATGCATGAGATAGGGGAGTCTTTCATCGTTAGACGAGCGAGACGACATCTTGAAAAAGGGCGTGTGGTGATTTTCGCGGGCGGTACCGGCAACCCCTACTTCACTACCGATACTGCCGCGACACTGCGAGCATCCGAAATCGATGCCGAGATGCTCATCAAGGCAACCAAAGTTGACGGAGTGTATAATAAAGATCCCAAAAAATTTGATGATGCGGTAAAGCTTCAGACACTTTCGTACGATCAGGCAATGGAAGATAATATCAAGGTAATGGATAATACAGCAATTGCGCTGGCAAAAGAGAATGGATTGCCGATCATCGTATGCGATATGTTTACCAAAGGAAATCTTTTGGCGATCATCAATGGCGATATGACTCTTTGCTCAGTAGTGCAATAATTAGAGATAAAAAGGATTTTAAATGAGAACAGAACAAATAACAGCACAAGCTTTGAAAAATGTAAATTTTGATAGATATCTCCTCGCAAATGCAGTAGGAAAAAGAGCCGAGCAGCTCTCTAGGGGGGCGCAGCCACTGGTTGCTTTCAACCCCAAAAAAAACAAATACGCCGATATCGCGCTTCTTGAGATCGCAGAGGGTAAAATAGCAGTGAGCTTGGAGAGCTAACTCCGCTTGGATGCTTTTTTAACAACCGTAAAAGAGATCCACACTACTGAAGAGTCAACAGCACTCCTTTGGAAAACGCTAGGCACGCAGAGTGCACTTGTCCAAAGAGCGCTTGATCTTGCTTTTGAGGCTCATAAGGGGCAAACAAGAAAGAGCGGTGAGCCCTATATCATCCATCCCATTTTGGTCGCAGCCATCACGGCTTCCATCAGTGGAGATGAGATGATGGTCATGGCGGCGCTGATGCATGATGTTATCGAAGATACAGACTATAGTATCGAGCAGTTAGAACAAGAATTTGGGAGTGATGTTGCCCATATGGTGGGCGGACTTACCAAAATCATCGCGATTCGAGATGAGAAGCTTATTCCTTCGGGCTCTTCGGATCGCTTGATCAATTCCGCGCTGAGTTTTCGCAAAATGCTCATCGCCTCCATCAAGGATGTGCGTGTTCTGGTGATCAAACTCTGTGACAGACTCCATAATATGCTCACACTTGATGCCCTTCCTCCCGCTAAACAAAAACGAATTGCCGAAGAGACTCTGGTCGTATATGCTCCTATCGCCCATCGTCTGGGTATTGCACGATTGAAAAATGCCCTAGAGGATATGAGTTTTTATTATATCTATCCGGATGATTTTGCCAAAATCGATACATATCTCAAAGTCAATAAACAAAATCTCCAATTCAGACTCAACGCATTTGTCCAAAAAGTAACTGCAATTTTACAGAGTGACGGATTTCATCGAGAGGATTTCAAGATTTTCGGGCGCGTCAAGCATCACTACTCGATCTATCTCAAAATGCACCGTAAGGGTATCAGTATCGAAGAGGTTTTGGATCTTCTTGCGATACGGATCATTGTCAATGAGTCTATCGAGTGTTATCGAATTTTGGGTTTGATGCACCTTCAGTTTAAGCCGTTGATTTCGAGATTTAAAGATTATGTTGCGCTTCCCAAAGAGAATGGATATCAGACGCTCCATACGACGCTTTTTGAGGATGACGGAATTGTAGAGCTGCAGATACGAACGAAACAGATGCATCGGTTTGCGGAGTACGGGATCGCGGCGCACTGGAAATATAAAGAGGGAAGTTCGCGGGTTCATCTGGAGTGGCTCGAAGCGCTCAATTTCCAAAATGAATCAGTGGAAGAGTTTTATGAGTTGGCAAAAGGTGATCTTTTTAGTGAAGATATAGCTGTTTTCTCTCCGAAGGGGGACTATTTCACCCTGCCAAAAAACTCAATCGCGCTTGATTTTGCCTATACGATCCATTCGCAAGTAGGTGACAGGGCAAGCGCTGCGCTCATCAATAACAACAAAGTCTCGCTGCTCACCACTCTCAAAAATGGTGATATTATCAATATTCTCACCGATGATGAGCCAAGGATGCACTGCTCATGGATCGATACGGTCAAAACATCAAAAGCCAAAGAGGGGATTCGCAGCCGCTGCCGTTTGCGTATGAGGGAGTGCGATGAGATGAGCGCGTACAATATTCTCAAGACGCTTCTTGGCAGCAAGTCAGATGAGCTGGAGCAGGTTTTGGAGGCTCTTGGGCTTAGTCAAGGCATCTACAAGCTTCCGAATTCATTGGATTATTACAAAGAGGTAGTGCATCAAATTGCTGAACATCTAGGCGTAAAACAGGTTCGTTTTTGGGAATTGATGAAAAAAGGGTACAAAAAACCTTTTCTCAAAGAGATCGATTATTTTATCTTTTTTATCAACAATACGCTTGACGGGGTAGAGTTTGATTATTGCTGTCATCCAAAAGTCGGAGATGAAATCGTTTGTTTTTATAAGGATAACAAGGCTATCATACATCATAAATTATGCCTCAAAGCCTATGAGAAGATCAAAGATGGCGAACCGATGATCTTTGCAGAGTGGAAGGGCAGCAAGATGGCAAAATATCGCCTTATCGTAAGTCTCTATAACCGCAAGGGAGCGCTCGCCGAAATCTTGAGCAAGCTCTCTATGCTAGATCTCAATATCTCAAGCATCGAATTAGGAATCAAGAGCAGCGAAAGTGCTGAGTATTGTCAAATTGAGATTGAGAGTATGGAGACCAAAAGAAATATTTTGGAAAAGAATATTTCAGACAAGATCAAACTTGTAGATATTATTAGTCTTGATGATGCATATAACAAATAACAAAGGTAACGAAATGATACAGCAGGCACTCCATGAAATTTATAGAGGCGCAGCCGATATTATCGACAAGGAGCGGATAGAGAGGCTTCTTGGAGCCTATCTGAATGAAAACAAAAGCTATACGGTAAAAGTAGGATTTGATCCGACAGCGGCAGATTTGCATCTTGGGCATACTGTTTTGCTCCAAAAGTTGGCAACTTTTCAGAAATACGGCGCGCACATCCAGCTTCTCATCGGCGATTTTACGGCAATGATCGGAGATCCAACGGGTAAAAACGAAACAAGAAAAAGGCTCGATCGAGAGACGGTGCTGGAGAATGCCAAGAGTTATCAAGAGCAGGTCTTCAAAATCTTGGATCCGGATAAAACAGAGATAGTTTTCAACTCCAAATGGCTTGATGCGCTTGGGGCAGACGGACTTGTGGGGTTGACGACACTTTTCAGCGTGGCACGGATGCTGGAGCGGGATGATTTTGAGAAGCGATACAAATCGGGACAAAATATCTCTATTTCCGAGTTCCTCTATCCTTTGCTGCAGGGGTATGACAGCGTAGAGCTCAAGAGTGATATCGAAATCGGCGGTACGGACCAGAAATTCAACCTTTTGATGGGGAGGCATTTGCAGCGCTCCTACGGGGTAGGCAAAGAGCAGGCGGTCTTGATGATGCCGATACTTGAAGGGCTTGACGGCGTCCAAAAGATGAGTAAATCTCTCGGAAATTTCATAGGGATCACGGAGCCTGCAAACGATATCTATGCCAAGGTACTCTCGATCTCGGATGAGTTGATGTGGCGCTATTATGAGCTGTTGAGTGAAAAATCACTTGAGGCGATCAAGGAGCTTAGGGCAGGCGTATCTGATGGCTCGTTGCATCCAAAAAAGATAAAAGAGGAGCTCGCCCTTGAGATAGTCACACGCTTTTATAACCAAGAGTCTGCTACTATGGCAAAAGAGGAGTTTGATAATGTATTCAAAGCAAATCAACTTCCGTCAGATATGGATGAGTTTGAGGCGGATGAGGGTATTTGGATTTGCCAAGCGCTCGTTGATATCGGGCTGCAGCCATCTACATCGCAGGCAAGACGAGATATCAAACAGGGCGCTATACGCATCAATCAAGAGAAGATAGATGATGAGCAGATGAAACTTCTTGCCGGTGAGTATATCTTGCAGGTTGGAAAAAGAAAATTTGCGAAAGTAAAGGTAAGATAGTGATACTAAAACCACTCAAAATAGGAAAATACACGATAGATATCCCCATCATCCAAGGCGGAATGGGCGTTGGTATCTCTTGGGATCAATTGGCAGGAAATGTGAGCAAAGAGGGGGCATTGGGCGTCATCAGCTCGGTTGGAACCGGTGTCTATCAGGGTCGCAAATATACAGATAAAGTCCTCAAGGATGCCCGTCCGTTTGAGGCGGAAAATTTTTACTCGGGAAAAATACTCAAAATAATTTTTGAAAATGCAAGAAAGATATGCGGCGATAAGCCGCTTGCCTGCAATGTCCTCTATGCTTCGAGCGACTACAACCGTATCGTCAAGGATGCCTGTGAAGCGGGAGCGAATATGATCATCACCGGTGCCGGATTGCCTCTGACGATGCCAGAAGCTGTCAAGGATTATCCGGATGTGGCGCTTATCCCTATCGTCTCTACGGCAAAAGCGTTGAAGATCCTCTGCCGCAGATGGGAAAAGACGCACAACCGTCTGCCCGATGCAGTGATAGTCGAAGGACCGCTCAGCGGAGGCCATCAGGGATTTAAATATGATGAGTGTTTCTTGCCGGAAAATCAGCTTGAGCAGATATTGCCCCCTGTTGTCGAAGAGGCAAAAAACTGGGGCAATATACCCGTAATAGCGGCCGGAGGTATCTGGGATCATAACGATATAGTCAAAATGATGGAGCTAGGCGCTTCCGGAGTGCAGATGGGGACACGGTTTATCGGGACGGTTGAGTGTGACGCGCATGCAAACTTCAAACAGGTGCTTTTGGATTCTAAAAAAGAGGATATCCAACTCTTCAAATCCCCTGTAGGATACCCTGCGCGCGGTGTCAAAACAAACCTCCATACAATGATCGAGGAGAATAGAGCGCCCAAAGTCGCTTGTATCTCCAACTGTGTAGCGCCATGCAACAGAGGCGAAGAGGCAAAAAAAGTAGGGTATTGTATCGCCGATAGATTGAGCGATGCTTATGACGGGTTGAGAGAATCGGGACTCTTTTTCACCGGTGCAAACGGATATCGGCTCAATGAGATCATTACCGTCAAAGAGCTATTGCACAAACTTATAGAGGGAGAAGAATAAAATATTATGAGGTTGTTTATAAATCTCTTTTTGTGGATTTTGGTTGCAAATACCTTTCTCTTAGCAGGTAATACGCTCAAAAAAGTAGAGATCAAAAATGGTGAACTACAGTTGGTTTTTTCCACTTGGCTCAATACCAATACTATTCATCAGATGACACTTTCAAATCCGCCAAGACAAGTGATAGATATCAAGGACACAACTTTGGCAAACGGTGTTTTGGGATCTGCTATCGCGGCAAACGGCGTAAAATCTTTTCGTATCGCCCAACGCGATGGAAATGTCGTGCGTATTGTGATAGAGACACAAAATGACTACTCTTGCAGGGGAAATCAGCCAATGGCTTCTCGTCTATTTTATAGGATACCACTTCCAAAAAGCAATGGAAATAAGCAGCCAATCGTGCAGAAAACTCAGAAAAATGCCCTGTCGTCTCAACCGGTTGTAGTCCAGTCTGAGCCATTGGTGATAGAAAAAAAGCCTAAAACGATCAAGAGTAAGATCGAAAAAGATGAGCAGACAGAAGTGGATCCTGGGATGCAGGAAGTCCAAGAGGCAAAAGAGGTTCGAGAGATTCCTGAAAAAAAACCATCGTTCTTCGCAAGTCTCTTCTCCTCTTCCAAAAAATCGACAAGTTGTGCTTCAAAGCTGAAATCAACCTACACTATAGTCATAGATGCGGGACATGGAGGGCATGATAGCGGTGCGGTTGGAGAGAAAAAGTATTATGAGAAAAATATTGTACTCGCAATCGCGAAACGAACCGAAAAGCATCTGCGCAAGATGGATTTCAAAGTCAAAATGACCCGCTCCGGAGATAATTTTGTGGATCTCAAAAAGCGTACGAAATATGCCAACCAGCAAAAGGCAGATATCTTTGTCTCTGTCCATGCCAACGCTATAGCCAATAAGAGTAAATTCAATTCCATTTATGGCGTAGAGACCTATTTTCTCCAGACGACCAGAAATGAAAAATCAAAACGAATAGCGGCTTTAGAGAATAGCGTTGTGCTGGATAAAAATGATTTTTTGAGTCAAAATGTGATTCTAGAAGCAGTTCTCAACGGACCAAAAATCGAACTCTCGCACAAACTGGCAATCGATATCCAATCAAAAATACTCGGCAATGCCAGACAAAAATATAACGGGGTTCAAGACGGAGGTGTCAAACCTGCCCCCTTTTGGGTGCTTGTGGGAGCCCAAATGCCCTCAGTATTGGTGGAGACAGGGTATGTCTCCAATCCAACGGAGTGCCGCCGACTGGCAAATGCTGATTATCAAGACCGTGTAGCCAAGGGTATTGCGGAGGGGATTTATAACTATCTGCTTCTTCGTGAAAAGGCGATGTACTAAAAATTTGCAAGATAAGATACTTGAAACCTCTACAAACTAGATTGCTACGCTTTGCTCGCAATGACAAATCCCCGTTGCTGCGAGGCTTTGAAAAAGCTATAGCAGTCTATTATTGAGTTTTTAGAGGCGCCTTTGAGAGACCTCTTCCAGATTTTTGGAAGATGGTTTGGCTATTTTTTGTAGTTTTTGATAGCTTTTTCGAGAATTTGAGTTGCAGCCTCTTTGTCTTTGAAGCCTGACACTTTGACCCACTTGTTTGGTTCGAGCATTTTATATGTCTCAAAGAAGTTTTTGATACGGTTGAGTGTGTGCTCAGGCAAATCGCCGATATCTTGGATATTTTTATAGGTTGGATCGATCTTTTCGGTTGGTACAGCCAAAAGCTTTTCATCCCCGCCAGCCTCATCTTCTGTCAAGAGTACGCCGACAAGTCTGCATTTGATCACGCATCCGGCAGGAAGTACATAATCACAAATCACAAGTATATCTGCCGGATCACCGTCATCTGAGAGTGTGTTGGGTACGAAACCATAGTTTGCAGGATAGTGAACGGCTGAGTAGAGCACTCTATCCACCTCTACGGTGCCGGCTTCTTTGTTGACTTCAAATTTGATATTTGAATTAAGTGGTACCTCAATGACCGCATTGACTTTTCCAGGGTTTTCGCCATGACCGATTTTTGAAATATTCATATTTGTTACTCCATCTATAAGTTATAAGGTAGTGTAACACAATTAGCCAAAAAAAATGATTGAAGGCTGAGAATTTAAGAGGAGAGTGAGCGGAGCCGAAGCTCCATCTAGTTTACTTGCTGTCAGGTTTTGGAGTGGAGGCTGTAGAGGCTGGAAGTTGCGGATAGGTGACGACCGGCTTTTCTCCATCTAGCGCTTTGATGAATGTGACGATTGAGGCTATCTCTTTTTCGCTGAGCTTCATTCCTAGCTCTGTTTCGCCCATAATCTCTACGGCTTCCGCGAGATTCCATACGGTTCCGTTGTGGAAATACGGGGCAGATTCTGAAATGTTTCTAAGCGTTGGGACTTTGACCAAGCCATTTGCATCTCCTTTGAAATCCCCTGTGCTTGCATATATAAACGGTTTGACAGCCGGAAATGGCTGCATGGTTCCACCAAGCGCTACGCCGGTATGGCAAGTTGTACACCCTTTGTCTATAAATGTTTTGAGTCCCTCCTGCTCCTCTTGGGTAAGCGCTTTTTGGTCGCCTGCTAGGAATGCATCATATTTGCCCGGAGTGACAAGTGTTCTCTCAAATGACGCGATAGCATCTGCAATTCTGTCAAATGTGAGGTTATCGTCACCATAGGCTTTTTTGAACTCTTCTACATATGCAGGGATGGTGTTGATCCGTGCAACCGCCATATCTACGCTGATCGCCATTTCGGGTGCAGCCTGCATCGGTCCTTTGGCTTGAGTCTCAAGATCGGGATCTCTTCCGTCCCAAAATTGCCTATCCATAAAGACGGCATTATAGACTGTCGGTGAATTGAGATGATGCGGGTTTGCCGTCCAGTTGTGACCGATAGCGGCGCTCACACCGTCTGTCCCGCCTAGACCGAGATTGTGGCAGGTATTGCAGCTGATAAGTCCGCTTTTTGAGAGTCTAGGCTCAAAATAGAGTTTTTTCCCCAACTCTATCTTTTCATCACTCATAGGACTTTTTGGATTGTCGATGAGTTTTCGAAGCTCCTCTTTGTTTGAAGGGATCGGCTTGAGTCCTGC
>DZAQ01000212.1 GCA_022729615.1 Sulfurovum sp. | reverse complement strand
TAGAAACAAGGGGAGGGTTTTGCTCGGCAAGCGCCGCAACAAACCGGCTGAGGGGTATTGGTTCACTCTAGGGGGGCGGATACTCAAGGGCGAACGGCTCCATGATGCCGCCAAGCGAATAGCAAGCGAAGAGATAGGCTTGACGCTCACGGTGAAGCCAAGATTTGTAGGGGTTTTTGAGCATTTCTATGAAGATGCCATCTATGAAGGGGTCTCAACCCACTATATCGATCTCGTTTATGAGGCAGAGGTCGATGATCTGCCCACACTGCCTATGGAGCAGCATACGGAGTATCGCTGGTTTGAGGTTGCCCGGCTGCTTGACGATGCGAATGTCCATCCATATGTCAAAGAGATATTTACAAGGGAGTAATATGCAAAAAGAGAGCAGAATTTTCGTCGCCGGCGGTACGGGGCTCGTAGGGAGCGCCATCATCAAGAGCTTATTGGCGCGCGGCTATACCAATATCATCTCCAACTATCATCACAGAAAGCCTGTCGTAGAGGGGGCGGAATACTATCCGCTTGATCTGACCAAGCAGCAGAATGTGGAGTATTTTTTCGAAACCTTCCAGCCTGAATATCTCTTTTTCGCCGCCGCCAAAGTCGGGGGGATCGTCGCGAACAATCTCTACCGCGCAGAGTTCATCTACAGCAACCTCGTCATCCAAAACAACCTGATCGATATCAGCTATCGTGCCGGTGTCAAAAAGCTGCTCTTTTTGGGCTCGACCTGTATCTATCCGCGCGACTGCCCGCAGCCGATGAAAGAGGAGTATCTCCTTACCGATACTCTCGAATACACCAATGAGCCCTATGCTATAGCGAAAATCGCAGGGATCAAGATGTGCGAGAGCTACAATCTCCAGTACGGCACCAACTTCATCTCCGTCATGCCGACCAACCTCTACGGTCCCAATGACAACTTCGACCTCGAAAAGTCCCATGTCCTCCCTGCCATGATCCGCAAGATACACTGCGCCAAACTTCTGAGTGAAGGGCGGTACGATGAGGTCGTCCAAGATCTAGGCGTAGAGGATATCGAAGAGGCAAGAGGGTATCTCGCGCGGTTCGGGGTCGATGCCAAGCGTGTAGAGATTTGGGGTACGGGCAAACCTCGTCGTGAATTTCTCTGGAGCGAGGATATGGCAGACGCGTGTGTCTTTTTGATGGAAAATAGAGATTTCAAAGATACTTACACTTCCGCGCAGGCTTCTAGCGAGACATGTTCTCCGATCTCCATCCACGCTGAAGAGATCCGCAATACTCATATCAATATCGGCACCGGAGTCGATATCTCCATCAGAGAGCTTGCCGAGACGATCCGCGAGATCATAGGATTTGAAGGGGAGCTCTATTTCAACGCCGACAAACCTGACGGTACGATGCTCAAACTCACCGACCCATCCAAACTCCACGCTCTAGGGTGGAGACACACAGTCGAACTGCACGAGGGGATACAAAAGATGTACGAGTGGTACAA
>DZAQ01000211.1 GCA_022729615.1 Sulfurovum sp. | reverse complement strand
CGCTTTTTGGAGCGAAGCAAAATATGATAGCGGTACTTTCCGGCGATCCGCTCGATCGGCGCCTTGCCGTGCCCCACCAGCTCGATCCCCGCACAAAGAGCAAGCTTTTGCGCGACATCCGCGCACAGATCCCGTGCTTTCGCCTCCTCCTTGTGTGCGACCAAGATACGCGCCAAAGAGACAAACGGCGGATAGAGATCGCGGGCGAACTCCAGCTCATCTCGCAAAAACAGCTCATAATCCTTCAGATAGGGGGCAAACAGCTCTTGATTGCCGGTCTGAATGAGGACTGTCGCACTTTTGGCACGCCCCGATCGACCAGCTATCTGCACGAGCAGACTCATCGCGCGCTCTTTGGCTCGATAGTCCGCCAGCCCCAAGATATGATCTAGCCCCATGATCACGGAGAGTGTCACATTGGCGTAGTCATGCCCTTTGCTGAGCATCTGCGTACCGAGCAGCAGCCGGCTCTCGCCCCTCTCGAAGCGCGTCAGCGCATTTGTGAGTTTTTTGGCAGTCGTGATACTGTCCTTGTCGAACTGCTCGATACTCATATCGGGTATCCGCTCCCCGAGGATTTCGATAGCCTCTTTGGTGCCCATGCGTTCGCTCTTGAGAGGATGATGCCCGCAATGGGTACACTTCTGCGCGATAGCCTCGGTATAACCGCAGTAGTGACATCGCAGATGACGATGAGAACGGTGCAGCGCCATCCCCACTGAGCAGTAGGGACACAGATGCGTTTTGCCGCAGCTTTCGCAATAGAGGTATTTGAAATTTCCTCTTGTCGGCAAAAAGAGCACCCCCTGCCCGCCCCCTTGGTAATTCTCTCGCACAGCCTTTATGATATCGCCTCCCAGAGACGCCCCATCGACAAAACGGTATGTTTTCTCGGTCGCCACAAAAGGCTTTTCGATCTTGACTACGGCATATTTGTAGTACGAACCAAGGCTCGGCGTCGCACTGGCAAGCACCACTTTTGCCCCCAGTTTGTCCCCCATCAGCACAGCGACATCACGCGCATGGTAACGGGGTCTGCTCATCGATTTGTAGCTGTCGTCATGCTCTTCGTCCACGATGATAAGCCCCACATCCCTCAAAGGCACGAAGAGCGCTGACCGTGCGCCTGCCACGATAGAGATCTTGCCGCTGTAGATATCTGCGAGTATCCGCTCCTTCTTGGCTTTGGTGAGTTTGGAGTGCCACATCGCCACCCTCTCGCCAAAGTAGGCTTTCAAGCGCTTCTCCATCTGCGGTGTCAGCGAGATCTCCGGCATCAAAAATATCGATCTCTTCCCCTCTTCGACCATCTTTGCCATAAGAGAGATAAATATCTCCGTTTTGCCCGAACCCGTCACCCCAAAGAGCAGAGCCTTTGGCTTTTCGAGGAGCTGATCGTAGGCTTGCTGCTGCATATCAGATAATGCAGGTTTGGGTACCGACTCCGTCATCCTCTGACCTGACCCGCTTTTGTCATTCCTGCGAAGGCAGGAATCTGCAATCTCAATGGATCCCCGGGTCAAGCCCGAGGATGACGAGGAGGTCAAGCCCGAG
>DZAQ01000210.1 GCA_022729615.1 Sulfurovum sp. | reverse complement strand
GATACCATTCGCACTATCATTTTCAGCCGCATCAAGAATCTCAATTTTCATATGTTAAATTTCTCAGCCTCTCTTTTGCCTCAGAAAGAGGAGAAAACTTCATCTCACCATCCGCAATTTTTTTCTCTCGTTTCTCGAGGACATCATAATGCCATTGAGGTGAAAAACCATTAGCGGCAGAACACTTACTCAAATCTTTCCAGATCTCTTCCATCATCAAAAATTTATCTGTAATGCTTAGTTTTTCTAAATTGACTGCTTCTAGCATCACTATCTCCTCGTTGCACTTCGTTAATGAACCCTATTATATCAAAAATAGAACTTGGATCGTTCGCACATTTTTTTAGCTCTACAAATAATTTTTGCATACGAGGTGATAACTATAACTCATTATCTCTCATCTTTTTCACAATTTTATTTATATATGGCTGAGACAATCCCAAATATACGGCTTTGCAAGCTCCATCTTCTCTCCTAGTAAAATCTTTTTTTGAAATAGAGCATCAGACTTCGCTCGATCCAGCGGTATGTCGCGGCTCCCAGCAGCAGGCTTGAAGCTAGCATCACCGCAAGAAAAACCGATTCGCTCCAATAGGTATGTATCGCTATTTTTCTATAGAGGAGCGCCGCAGCCCCCAACGCCAGCAGATGCGCCAGATAGAGCGAATAGGAGATATCACCCAAAAAACCAAGCCACTTGATCGGATACTCTCCAAAGAACTCCTCAAACATCACGATCGAGACGACAAGCATCATCGCCGGCAAACCTATATCAACCCCTCGAATGCCGCTCTGATACCCTCGGAAATAGAGACCGATCAAGATCACAAAAAGTATAAATGCAACTACGCCGAGAACTCTTTTTTGCTTCGGCGGATTGAGAAATATCACCGCAGCAAGAATCCCGTAAAAAAACTCCAATAAAAAACTGCTTGTCAAAAATGCCCTAAGCGCCTCTATGGGAGGAAAAGAGTAATAGAGTCCGATCATAGCAGGCACCAGAAGAAGTATGGAGATGACCGCCGCTCTGTAGCGCGAAAAGAGAAGCGCTACGCAAAAAAGCAGATAGAAGTAAAGCTCATACGAAAGCGACCATCCTACCGGTATCAGATATCGCGTAAAGGAAGGAAAGAGCGTGTAGGAGTTGAGTATATCGGTCGAGCCTGTGAAGCGATTGACATTTTCTGGCGAAACAAGATAGATCACCAAAGCGACGGTCGTAACGATCCAGTAGAGCGGAAGAATACGAAAAGCGCGGTGCTTCAAAAACTCATATACACTTCGCAGCGTGTTAGATTTTCGGATCGAGACATAATACATCACGAACCCGGAGATCACAAAAAATATATCCACACCCATTTCACCGATCTCAAAGCCAAAATTCCCAAGACTATACTGCTGATCTTTGAAGGCGATATGATAGAGCACCACGAAGAGCGCCGCGATACCCCTGAGATATTGGATCGAGAGGATCAAAGAGCGCCTCTATGTTGAGTAAAGATCGATTTATGTATTGGTGTTTCGATACACAAAAAAAATCTCAATTGACCAATATTCATAAATAT
>DZAQ01000209.1 GCA_022729615.1 Sulfurovum sp. | reverse complement strand
GCGTCTGCCGTCATTGCCCATATAATAGGTATTTCCGCGCTCATCTTGATAGTACATTCTCTCTCTGTCTTTTCTGTCTTCGTTGGCTCCGATCGCCGCACCGGTGATACCGCCGATCGCTGCACCCGCTACCGCTCCTCTGCTGCCATTGACCATGCTGCCGATCAGGGCGCCGCCGCCTGCTCCTACTGCTGCGCCTGTCCCAGCTTTTGTGGCGCATCCGCTCATGCTCAAAATCGCCGCACAGCCGATCGCCGCTGTCATCAAATGTAGTTTTTTCATAATTTTTCTCCTTATGATATTTGGTATATTGTAGCATAAATTCAGATGTTTTGGAGACATTTGATGTGTACTTTTATTTTGTACACAGTCGGTATAATATCCCAAAAAGAGAAGTTGGAGTCAAAATTTGATGAAAAAAGATCAAAACGAGAGTGTTGCTGCAGCTATAGAGATCGCGATCAAGTTTGTGATTTTGGGTATTATCCTCTATGTCTCTTATCTGATCCTCAAACCTTTTTTGATCATGATCATCTGGGGTATTATCCTTGCGGTTGCACTCTCGCCTCTTGTGGAGAGGTTGACTGCTGCTATCGGAAGCAGAAAAGTTGTGGTGCTGAGCCTCATTGCAGTGGTCATCCTCGCGCTTATCATCCCTAGCTATCATCTCTCTGGGAAGATTATCGAGTCGGGGCAGATGCTCTCGAAGGAGATATCAGGAGGAGACTGGACGATCCCGGCTCCTACGGAACAGATCAAAGAGTGGCCGCTCATCGGCGAGAGCATATACGAATTATGGAAGCAGGCATCAGTGAATTTGATGGAGGTGATCAAACCCTATACCAATGAGATCAAGCAAGCCGTCAATGGTATTGTTTTTGTCATTGGCAGTCTATTTGAGACGATATTGGTCTTCTTTGTCTCCTTGATACTTGCGGCATTTTTTTTGATCGGAGCCAAAGATGCTGCCGGGCTCTCTCGGAAAATCTCCACAAGGCTTATGGACGAGAAGGGGGATGAGTGGATGCAGTTGACGGTATTGACTATACGAAGCGTAGTGATGGGAGTTGTCGGAGTTGCAGCGATACAGTCAACGCTTGCCTATATCGGTTTTGCACTCATGGGGATACCTTATGCGCCTCTTTTGGGACTGGCAGTTCTCTTTTTGGCGATTATCCAGCTGCCGGCATTTTTGGTGATCGGTCCTACTTTATTGTATGTTTTTTCTCAGGGGAGCGGAACAAGTGAATTTCTCTTTTTGTTTTTTATGATGATCGTGGGTGCGGCCGATAATATTCTCAAACCCCTCCTGATGGGTCGAGGTGTCAATATCCCTATGCTTGTCATATTGGTCGGAGCTATCGGGGGGATGCTTTTGATGGGTATCATCGGACTTTTCATAGGCGCCGTAATCTTGGCTTTGGCATACAAACTCTTTGAGCTGTGGCTAGAGAAGAGAGAAACGCACATCAACTAACTCTCTTGTTTTTCATCCTCTTCAAATCAAATGGCACCTCTAAAACCCGCTGATAGGGTGTCACGGCATTGATCTGCGCGGCGAGGATTCTCCTTC
>DZAQ01000208.1 GCA_022729615.1 Sulfurovum sp. | reverse complement strand
TACGCGAACCACCCTCGCACCACGGCAGAAAAATAGTAACTCAAAAGCCCGACGACCAATCCCCACACTATCGAAGCGAAAATATTGAGAATGATAAATTTCCTCAGATCATACTTGCTCAGCCCCATCACGATCGGCACAAGTGTCTTGACACCGTAGATATATTTTTTGACAAAAAGCGCCATCCATCCATATTTTCGCATCACCAATATCGTTCTTGAGTAGATGCGGCCTTTGAATTTTTTGATTTGCCCCATTACGGAGTGTTTGTTGGTCTGTGCCATATAAAAGAGTACATTATCCCCTACAAAGTTGGCGAAAGCAGCTATCGCGATAGAGGTGGCGATATCCATTTTCCCCATCGACGAGAGCACTCCTGCTCCCGCTAGCGCGATCATACCGCCGCCGAAAGAGTAGAGCGCCAATATGATATATCCGTATGTCGAGAGGGAGGTTAGTATCTCTTCCAAAATGACCCTTTAATGCTTTTGATAAAAGCGATATTAGCCAAAATCTGCTAAAATCCCCCTCATGAACAGCACAATCATTTCGCTCCTTTTCGTTTATGTGTTTATCCTCTTGGGGTATATGGGCAAACGCTTTTTCAAAAGCGATATGAACGAAAAAACATTGACCATATTTTCCGTCTATTTTCTGCAGCCTTTTGTAGCGATGTGGGGGTTTAGTACCGCGCCGCTTCACCGTGAACACCTTGAAATTCCTCTGCTCTATCTGGGCATCATAGCGCTTTTGCTTCTGCCGACCGTTTGGATCGCCCGCTCGCTTTTTGAAGATATCAAAGAACGCACCATCTTCTCCATCGCCGGTTTTGTAGGCAACACAGGCAATATCGGCATTCCGCTTGGATTGGCTCTCTTTGGCGAACAGAGTGTGATCTACACCACACTCATCAATCTCGCCAATGTCTTTGTGGTCTATATCATCGGTGTCTATATCTACTCCAGAGGATCGCTGAGTATCCGTCAGTCACTCATCAATATCGTCAAGATTCCTATCATCCCCGCCTCTATCATTGCGATAGCGCTCAACCTTTACCATATCGAACTGGGCATCCAAATCAAAGAGTTTTTCAAGATGGGGGCGTATGGCGGGATAGTTTTGCAGCTTTTTTTGCTGGGAACCTTTTTGTACGGACTCAAACCAAATGAGCTCAGTCGAAGATTACTTCTAGGGACTCTTGCACAAAAATTTCTCCTCCTGCCGCTTGGTACGATTATCATCTTATCATTCACCGATTTGCCTTCATTCATACAGGCGATCATGGTCATGGAGATGATGACACCGCTTGCCATCGCCAATATCAACCTCTCCTCCCTCTACGACTGCCGCCCCAAAGATGTCGCCACGCTGATACTCTTGAGCACTCTTCTTTTTATTCCTCTGCTCTTTTTGCTTCAATTTCTCATCTATGGTTACTATAATGTCACCACAATATGATAGAATTTGAAAAATTTAATGTGTGGAGGTTTTCTATGTCTAAAAAAACTTTGATTATCGGTGCAGGCGGTGTCGGGAATGTCGTCGCTTTCAAATGTGCGCTCAATAGTGAAACAT
>DZAQ01000079.1 GCA_022729615.1 Sulfurovum sp. | reverse complement strand
GAAGCGCTCGCTCAGTCACTCAGGATCAAAAATAGAATTAAAAGAGTACTCCCAAACAACCTCCTAGAGAGCGCTGAAGGACTGATCGGAGTGATCCAAAATCCTGCTTTGCTCAAAAAAGTATTCCACCATGCCAGGCAGGGAAACTTCTCCTACATATTCACAAAAACCAAAGAGAAGTTAGGCAAAAATATCCGACCGAAGCTCAAAATCGATCCGATCGACCCAGAAGAGCTCTTTGAAGATTTTGATATCAGAAAGTATGCTATTGATGGAGCAGTGATCGATATTATCATCCCTGTCTATAACGGCTACGAGTATCTTGCGCCCCTTTTTAAAGCACTCAAAAATAATACAACTACTCCCTTTAGACTCATTGTCATCAATGATTGCAGCCCTGATGAGCGAGTCAAACCCTTCTTGCTTGAGAGGCTTGGGGAGTATCCAACGAGCCTTTTTATAGACCACACGCAAAACCAAGGTTTCCTCAAAAGCGTCAATGAAGCCGTCACCCACATACGCGGGCATTTTGTGATCCTCAATACCGATACTGAGGTGCCGAAACAGTGGCTCGAACGGCTTATCCATCCGATTGTGACAATGCAAAATATCGCCTCCACAACACCCTTTACCAATTCCGGTGAGATTGCAAGTTTTCCTAACTTTATCGCTGATAATCCTATCTTTGAAGAGATGGAAGCAGATGCGCTCGATAGCGTATTTAGAGAAATCAATCCGCAGAATTTCTATCAAGAGATGCCCACGGGTGTCGGATTTTGCATGGGTGTCAACTATGATTTGGTGAAAAAAATAGGCTTCTTTTCGGAAGAGAATTTCGGCAAAGGGTATGGCGAAGAGAACGACTGGTGTCAAAGAGCGATCAAAAGCGGATACAAAAATCTCCTTGTGCCCAACCTCTTCGTCTATCACAAGCATGGCGGCTCATTCTCCAAAGAAGAGAAACAGCGCTTGCTTGAAAAAAATCTTCTTAGACTCTCCGAACTCCATCCAAATTATCCGCAGGATGTCCACAACTACATCCAAAAAGATCCCCACAGAGTCCTGCGAAACCTCCTCATACTGCTTGCTAGCTCAAAAAACAAGAGTGAAATCACCCTGCTTATAGACCATGCCCTAGGCGGTGGCGCCAATATCTATGCCGATGAGCTTTCAAACAGCTATCAAGCGGAGGGCAAAAAAGTATTACGACTCTGTGATGACTATTATGCCGGTGGGTACAAACTCTATTTTGACTCGCAGGAGTATCATTTTGCTTTCGGGCTTGCATCATTAGCCTCTTTGCGACATTTATTTGAGAAAATCCAGCTTAAAGCGATATTTATCAACAATCTTGTCTCCTTCAAAGAGAGTTACGCATTTTTGCAGTGGATCAAAGAGTTGACACTCACCAATGAGGCTTCACTGACTATCCCGATACACGACTACTACCCCATCTGCCCCTCCTATACGCTCCTAGACAGCCTAGGTGAATTTTGTGATATTCCGCAAGATTTGGAGCGATGCCAAGCGTGCCTGCAAAAGAGCAAATTGGAGTGGAAAACCTATTTTTCCGATAGAGCCGATATCGTCCGATGGAGAGCTGTATGGGGAGAACTGCTTGAACTTTCGACGGATATCCTTACTTTTTCTCAATCCTCCAAAGATCTACTGCTCCAAGCATATCCTCGTCTCGATCAGCAAAAAATAGTGCTCACCCCTCATAAAATCGAGCCTCTTCCTGTCGTTGTCCCTGCTTCACATCTAAAAAAGAAGGGGATCACCATAGGCATTTTGGGTGCACTCAACTATGCCAAAGGCTCGGAAGTGCTCAAACAATTGATCCGCACCGTTGAGCAAAGAGGGCTTGACATCAATGTAGTACTTATAGGTGAGATTAGCGATCCTATCAAAAGTGCTCGATTTAAGGTAACCGGCAGATACAAACGAGATGAGCTTCCTGAACTTATCACCAAAAATGAGATCGATATCTTCCTCATACCCTCCATTTGGCCTGAAACATTCTCCTACACCACCCAAGAGATCATGATGATGCAGATGCCGCTGATGGTTTTTGATCTCGGTGCGCCTGCTGAACGGGTCAGAGAGTATGCGAAGGGGTATGTGCTGCAAAAAGATTATATTGAAAACATCCTCATCACTCTTGAGAACTTTCCCGATCAAGGCTAGCAGCATGAGGCTTGAGGGGATCGATCTGCTTCGTGGAGTTGCCGTCAGTTCTGTAGTCATATACCATTTTTTTGTCATTTTGGGACTGGAGGGAAGGAGCTCTTTTCATCTAGTGAGCTCCTTCGGGATATTTGGCGTCTCTCTTTTTTTTGTCATCAGCGGTTTTCTCATCTACCGTTCCGCCGAGTATAGTCTTGAGAAATACGGTTTCTTGCAAGGACTGGGGCACTATGCGCGGCATCGTCTCTTTCGTATCTTGCCCGCTTACTATTTCAATCTTGCCGTAGTCATCCTTCTAGCATCAACTATTATAGATAGAGAACACTACTACTCTTTTGGCTTTATCAAACAGATTTTTGCCCACTTAACCTTTCTCTCCTTTTTCAATTACAAAGACGCAGGGCTAGGCATCAACGGCGCTTATTGGACCCTCAGTATCGAGATGTTGTGGTACGCCGTTGTGATTCTTCTCCTTTTTGTAAAACAAACTTCTACTCTTATTGCGATCGCTCTGGCTAGTTTTTTCTATCTCTGGGGACTTGACCACGCTCTCTTTGACACCCTTCTGGGGATACACTCGCAGTCGCCTACCCGCATGCCGCTTCTCTACTACTACTCTTTTCAGCTTCCCGGTCAAATCTCCTATTTCATCGCCGGTATCGTCATATACAAACATCTAAGCCATATAAAGCTCACCGTCTCACCTCTCTTGCAATACACCCTAGCTCTTTTGGTTTATCTGCTTTTTCTCTTTGTTTCAAGCCGATATGCAGTGCATTCATCTTTTTTATACAATAATCTCTTTATGCTTGTAGTCACTTTTGCACTTTTCTTTCTTCTTTATGATGCAAGACCAAAAATGATGCAGCCCCTAGAGTGGGTAGGTAAAATTTCTTACTCGATCTATCTATGGCATATGCCGCTTCTTTTTGTCATGAAGCAAACCTCTATACTCCGGCATCTCTCGACCTCAATGAGTGTTTTTATATTTGTATCCGCTCTTTTGATCGTTTCGTCTTTGAGCTATTATCTGATCGAAGAGGGTGGATTTGCTCTGCGCAAACGACTTGAAACAAGATGGGCTCAAGGTGCAGTGCGATGAATCATCCGCATTTAGATACAATTCACAATATTCAAATGCTCCGTGCCATCGCGGCTCTATTGGTAGTACTTCACCATTTTTACCCCCATTATCAAGCGATGGGCGGCACCCTCTCCCCAGTCACCACTCTATCGGCGTGGGGGTTTGTAGGTGTCGATATCTTTTTTGTCATCAGCGGCTTTATTATGGCATACACCACTTTCAACAAAGAACGAACTTTTGACAACGCCAAAAGATTCTTCAAACACCGTCTCTTTAGAATATATCTAGGATACTGGCCCTTCTTTTTTGCAATGCTGCTACTTATGGGGGTCAAAAATCCCCAAAAACTCTCCGAACTTGATATTGTAGGTTCATTTTTCCTCTCCAATGCAGATATGTTCCATCTGCTCCTTCCGGTCTCTTGGTCGCTCTCGTTTGAGCTCTATTTCTATTTTCTCTTTCTTTTTACATTTCTTATCTCAAAAGAGCAGCTCTATTGGATACTTCCTATTTTTATAGCTCTCTTATTCTTCGCGATACTCTACATCCATTTTCATCCGCAGATACCGCAGAGTTTTTTCTATTCGCCATTTCTTTTAGAGTTTTTTGGCGGCGTGGCACTCTATATGTATAGAGCCTATTTGATGAAAATTTGGATTTTTGTACTTGGTATTTTGATCGCGATTTTTGCCTACCGTTACGGAGCAGAACTTGATGCTAGAAATGGACTTCTTCGTGTAGCTGCTTTTGGGACGGGTGCATTTTTTGTGGTGTTATGTGCTCTGATCGCGGAGAAGAGAGCCATCTACAGTGCGGGGAAAAGCATGGAGGCTATCGGTAATGCCTCATTTACTATCTATCTCTCCCATTTATTATTTTTAGAGCTTTTTTATATTTTCGGACTCAGAGATCTTTTTAGCGGCGCTCATGAGTTCATGCCTTTTGCAGGGCTTCTCTTGGTCGTTTCGTCCATTGTCCTCTTTGGTCTTTTTTATTATCAAAATGTCGAAAAGCCCATATACCAAAAAGCTATCGGAGAGCAAAAACGGTGAAACTATCCCTTATCATCCCCACCTACAATGCCCAGCACTACCTTCCTGCGCTTTTGGAGAAACTTAAAGAGCAAACGGTAGAGTTTGAGCTTGTGATCATAGACTCCACCTCGAGCGACAATACGGCACAAATCGTACAAAAATATGCCGATCGCTTCATCACTATCCCAAAAAGCGAGTTTGACCATGGTGGTACACGCACCAAAGCTGCCCAAATAGCCTCGGGGGAGATCATCGTTTTTCTCACCCAAGACGCACTCCCGCAGGATACCCATACGATAGAAAATATAGTAAAAGTCTTCGATGATCCGCTCATAGGAGCAGCCTACGGCAGACAGATCCCCTACCCGGAAACTTCACTTTTCGGCAAACATCTCAGAGCCTTCAACTATCCGGAAACTTCACACATTAGAACAATCAACGAGAGAGAAAAATATGGCATAAAAACCGTTTTTCTCTCTGACAGCTTTGCGGCTTACCGAAGAGAGGCGCTCGAAAAAATCGATTGGATCAAAGACGGTCTTATTAGCAGCGAAGACAGCTATGCAGGCGCCAAGATGCTTCTTGCTGGGTACTCTCTTGCCTATGCAGCCGAAGCCGTAGTCTATCACTCCCATAGCTATACTCCGATACAAGAGTTCAAACGCTATTTTGACATCGGTGTTTTTTACAATAGAGAAAAATGGATATTAGAGCAATTTGGCAGAGCTGAGGGAGAGGGGGGCAGATATATCAAATCGGAACTTCGGTATTTGCAGGAAAATAGAGCCTATTTGAAGCTGCCGGAATTTTTCATCAGAAATGCGATGAAGTATCTTGGCTATAAAACGGGACAGCACTCGCACTATCTGCCGCAAAAGCTTATCACGCACCTTAGCATGCATCCGGGGTGGTGGCAAAAGCACTCATCAACGAACCACAAATGATTTTTGGATAAAATAAGCTTTTATATCTGAGGTGGTTTGATGCGAGAGCTTACGGCAAAATTTATCTTTATTCTCTCTGATTTGATCATCATCACCTTTTCTATCTATTTTGCCGACTTTATGCGAAGCTACTTTACCGATTTTATCGGTGCAGCACACACTGCGCCGCTTTCCAATTATCAAGCGCTTTTACCGCTTTATATTTTGCCGACAGTGCTTTTCTATTATGAAGGGATATATACCTACCGCTATGATTTTTGGCACGAGAGCCGCCTGATTTTCAAGGGGCTGATCTTCAGCGCATTGCTTGTTTTTGCCTATTTGGCGATCACTAAATCGATCGGTGTCTACTCAAGATTTGTAATCGGACTCAGTTTCTTCCTGATGGCGCTTCTTATTCCAGCTTCAAAAAACTTCATTAAAAAACTTCTTTATCGTATAGGTCTCTGGAGGAAGAGGGCTGAGATATACGGCGATGACCCTTTTTTGAGACAAGAGATTTATGGAAATCCCTATCTTGGATATATCGAACCCAAAGAGGGAGAAGAGCCCTCTACGATCTTTGTCAATCCCGAACAAAAAGATACGCAGACACTCAAAGAGATCATCTCTTCACAGATACAAAAACGAAGTGAAGTGATATTTATCCCATTAGTCGATGACTATGATCTCACCCACTCGCATATCTATGAACTCTCCAATACCAGAACCAATCTTATAGTTTTTCAAAACCGGCTCAAAAGCCGTCATCTCCTGCTTTTTAAGCGTTCAACTGATCTGCTTTTAACACTGCTTATCTTCCCTTTTCTCATGCTTCCGATGCTTTATATTGCATGGGCTATTCGGCACAATGAACCAGGATCGTCGATCTTTTTCAAACAAAAACGGTTAGGCAGAGACAAAAAGATATTTACATGCTACAAATTTCGCACAATGCACGAAGAGAGTGATGCGATACTGCAGCGATATCTCCAAAAGCATCCTGAAGAGATCGCCTACTATGAGCAGTTTCACAAATACAAGAATGATCCCCGCATCACTCCGATAGGCAAGTTTCTTCGCCGCTCCTCGCTCGATGAACTCCCGCAAATCTTCAATGTTTTTAGACAAGAGATGAGCTTCATCGGTCCTCGTCCCTATATGCTCGAAGAGGAGGCGGAAGTGGGGAGCGAAGCGCTTGATCTCATACTCGCAGTACGACCGGGGATTACAGGTTTATGGCAAGTGAGCGGGAGAAATGATATCGATTTTTCATCAAGAGTAGAGCTTGATATTTGGTATATCCGCAACTGGAATCTTTGGATGGATTT
>DZAQ01000078.1 GCA_022729615.1 Sulfurovum sp. | reverse complement strand
GGAGTATTTTGCATAGATTTTAAGGTCTGCCAATGAAAAAAGAGCCAACACTTCAAACCTATATTGATCTCAAAGAGCTTCTAGCTTCCCATATCGGCAATCGGGAGGAAAATAGAAGTTTCGCTTTGAATCATCAAAACCTTATTAAAGCTCCGATTGCGCTCTTGGCGGAGTGGACTGAGGCGCATCGTCACCGTCTCTCGCTGCCACTGATTTCGCAGAGGGTTGACCGACTCTATTTTGGCGCAACTCTGATCTTATTGATAACGGCATTTTTACTGGGGCTCCTAATGGGTGCCGGAGTGCTTGGATATAGCGGGAGCAAACCGGTAAATATCCTCTATTTTCTGGCGGCGGCACTCTTTATCCCTTTAACAACAATGTTTTTTACTATTTTGGCACTTGTTCAGTCGAATAATGCCAAAAATATGCTTGTCCACCTCTCTCCAGCCTATTGGTTTGAGAATATACTGCTTTTTTTGCCCAAAAAAAATCGTGAAATTCTTGAGAAGATTTCTCTGCATCCTACTCTTGTAAATTGGAGCGCTGTGCACCGTGCGCAAGAGTTTGGATTGGTTTTCTCTATTGGGCTTTTGTTCTCTCTTGTGTGGATCATCTCAAGCAGGGATATAGCATTTGGCTGGAGCACTACGCTTCAGATAGCGCCTGCGCAGTTTCACTCCTTCGTCTCGATGGTCGCGTTTCCGTGGAGAGAGTTTTTCACGGATGCGGTACCTTCACTAGAGCTCATCGAGAAGAGCCGCTTTTTTAGACTCGGAGGAGATATTGGTGCCGAGATGAAAGGCAATGCAGGGCTGTTGGGTGAGTGGTGGAAATTTTTGGCAATGACAACTCTTTTTTATGCGATCGTATTACGATTTATCTTTTTTGTTTTTACCTATTTTGGACTCAAAAGGGCATTGGCGAGGAGTCTGCTCTTGATCGATGGAGCAAAAGAGCTTTTGAGGCAGATGCAAGAACCCCTCATAGAAACCTCATCAACTACCGCAGAAGAGCCTTTTGAGGCAGCAAAAAATATGAAATATAATTCTGTATCTCAAGCACAAAAAGAGTATGCTTCGACGATAGGCTGGGCGCTTGAGCTTCAAGATATAGATGCGCAAAACGAACGATTGGGTATCAGAAGCGCTCTGCTTCATGAAGCGGGCGGAGTGCATTCGATCGCAGAGGATGAGGCGGTAGCAAAGAGTCTTTCCGGAAAAATTCTGCTCTATGTCAAGGCTTGGGAGCCGCCGACTGGGGATTTTGTTGATTTTCTTGAAGCGCTCAATGAGTCCAAAGTCGGCTCAATAGAGATCTATCCTTTGGGTGAACCGACACGCAATTATCAGGCGCTCCCTCAAAATAGTGATGTATGGAGGCGCACGATCGGCACACTTGAAAGCATGAAAATCAGGATGTTAACATGACGAGAGAATATCCAAGATTTGCCGTCGTGGGTCATCCCAACAAAGGCAAAAGCAGCATTGTTTCGACCCTTGCGCAGGACGAAACGGTACAGATCTCCGATACGCCGGGGACAACAAAAAAGTATCGTGCCTTCCCGCTCAAGGTGGATGGTGAGATACTCTATGAGCTTTATGATACGCCCGGTTTTCAAAGAGCGCGCGCTCTGCTTGAATGGCTCAAGGAGGTCGAAGTCTCTGCCGACAAAAAGGCAGACAGGGTGAGACGCTTTGTCTATGAGCATAGAGATAACCCCAAATTTGCCGATGAGGTGCAGCTGCTGAAGCCGATCCTTGACGGAGCCGGGATCATCTATGTCGTGGATGGCTCCAAGCCCTATGGGGTTGAGTATGAAGCGGAGATGGAAATTTTACGCTGGTGCGGAGAGCCTTCAATGGCGCTTATCAATCTTATCGACAGCTCCGACTATGTCGATGAGTGGAAGCGGGCGCTTGGACACTATTTTCGATTGGTGAGAGTATTTGATCCCATGAAGGCTGATTTTGCGCAGCATGTCGCTCTGCTTGAAGGGGTAGCGCAGCTCCGTGAAGAGTGGACGCAGCCTGTGAAACGATCAATCGAGATATTTAAAGCCTATAGAGAGCAAAAAATCACTCAAAGCGCGCAATACATCACAGATCTTATGGTCAATTCGCTGGAGTTTGTCGCATCTGGGTCGATTTTGGGTGAAGAGGCAACCCAAAAAGAGAGAGATTTGGTGGTGAGACGGTATGAAGATCATCTTCGTTCGCTCGAAATAGAATCACATCGTAAAATCGCAAAAATATGGCATCACGCTCTCTTGGAGAGTGAGCCGTTTTTGCCCCTTTTGGAGGGTGTGGATCTCTTTTCAAGGGAGAGCGCTTCGATTTTTGGTTTGAGCAGGCAGGAGCTGATAACCACGGGTGCCGCAGGGGGTGCCGTAACCGGTGCAGGCGTGGATCTGCTGCTCGGGGGAAGCAGTTTGATGATGGGCAGCGCTATAGGGGCATTGATTGGCGGTATCGGCGCGGCATTTGGATTTGCGGAGGCAGCGCAGATCAAAGTTCTAGGGCAAACAGTCGGAAGCAGAGAGCTTGAGGTTGGACCCATGCAAAATAGAAATTTCCCCTATATGCTGCTCCATAGAGCGCTCTATTATGCCAGAGAGATCGCTAGCCGTCCCCATGCAAATAGAAAAAAGATCACTATAGATCACAATGAGATCGCAGGGCATACATGGGAAGAGGAGAGAGCCAAAAAGAGACTAGAGGAGTTTCACGGCACTCTTCGAAAGGGTGAACCCTTGAGCCAAAATAAGCTCCAAGAGTATCAAGCTCTCATAAAAACACTTCTTGCGAATGCTCTCAATTCATAACAAATTTATCGATCCCGAGCAAAATCAAAACACTCAAAAAACCACCGGCAAAACCCGAGAGAATATCATCACCCATTGTGCCCAGACCCCCTTTGATATTGCGGTGAATCCACCCTATTGTGGAGGGTTTCGTGATGGCGAAATAATAAAATGAGACGAAACTCAGAGGTATCGACAAAGAGACAAGGAGCGGATCGGAAAGGTTTGATGCGCTTGAATAGGCGATCAAAAGCGAGAGCCAAACCCCTACAACTCCATCGATGACCACTTTGGGATCATCATGAATACCTGTTTGATTCTCATATTTGTTGAGCTCAAAGATGCCCATGAGGCTTGCGGCCAAAGCAATCATAAAGAGTGTTTGGGTTCCCATAAACACACAGATGAGGGTTCCGATTGTCAAAGCGGCAATCGCGCTTACCAGCTGTGGATTTTTTGTGGTTTGACCAAGACCAAAAAAAGTTAGAAAATATTTTTGCCATTGCATGAGAGGGCTCCTTGCGTTTGATTAGGTGAGTGAGGTTACCTGGTAGAGTTCAGATAATTTAATATAGAACTGCTCTTCACTTTGATTTTCAAGCAGTCCGGATCCGGAAAAAAAGGAGTGGTGCATCTCTTGAAGATTTTTGAAGCGATCAGGGAAAAGTTTCGAGAGGATGCTGGCAGAGACCTCTTTGCGGACAAGGATCGACGGAGGGATGATACCGCTTTGTATGAGCTTGAGGATCGATTCGGCATGATAATGTGTGTGGTGGTGTTCCCCGTGAGGACATGTCTGTATGCTTACGAGTGTTTTGCAAGTGTCACAGAAGACATACTCATCTACAGTGGTTATATTGATATCGATATCTTTAAATCTATCAAAAATAGTATTGATACGGTTTTTATCGTAATAGAGTCCTAGGCCGGCATGGTTTTTGCCCACCATCAGTTCGCTGCAGCCATAATTTTTTGCCAGCAGCGCATCAAGAATCAACTCATTGTATCCTGCAAAAATATAGGAGTTTTCAAACGGGATAATGATGACCTTGTTTCTAGGGAGAAAATAGTCAACAAATTTGCTCAAAGCCTCATACCGTATATCGTAGCGCAATCCATCCGCCGTGAACGGCTTCCGAAGAAAGATCACCATCATATCGGAGGAGCTGAGCGCTTGCCGAATGATGCGTTCATGCGCTCTGTTGAATGGATTGGCGGCAAGCATGACGGCTGAAATCTTTTTTGCGCCTGTGCGCTTGATCATTGCCTGAATGCGTCTGATATTGTCATTGATGAGGGGATACTCCACCTCGTATTCGCCGCTCACAGCGATATCGCCTAGCCGTGCCATTGTATTTTTGACACCGGGGTGTGAAGTGTCGCTCGTGCCATAGATATATCGCAAGCGCTCTTGGGTATTGATCTCAAAAGTCTCTTCGACCTCAAGCTTTCCGACTTTTTTGTCATTGCAGATGAGATCAAGCACCTCTCCTTTGGCAGCAGAGGTGAGAATTCTTCTATTTTTATTGCCTTTAGGCGCCAAGATAAAGGCGAACGGGTAGGGAAATCCTTTGAAAACTTTTGTTTGGTCAACCTGATTTGCCAACTCCCTATTCATCAGACCGGTCACGGGAGAGATAAGTCCTGCCTTGACGAGGGCAAGCGTAGAAAGCGCCTCTTCGTCAATATAGAGCGCTCTATTTTTGTTTGAAGATGCCATATTTTTTCCTTTTTTCCCACAAGCTCTTTCTCGAAATACCCAGTTTTTTTGAGAGCTCAGTATCGGGGTATTTGCTTTGAAAGCTATTGACAATATATTTCACATAATCATCCACAGTAAGAATTTCATCTTCGTCATAGAGTCGATTTTCTGACTTGAGTTTGATGACATTATAGGGCATCTCGATTTCAGAGGTGGTGGAGAGGATGAAATCATACCCTTTGAGATACTCAAAGAGCTGCTCTCTCTCTCCTTTTTTGAGTGTTTGAAGTTCGCTCAGATAAAGAAGTGAGTCTTCTGCCGAGGATGCGATTTTCTCTCTCCACTCTTTGTCTGCAAGTGAAATGAAGGTGATATGCTTACGATGGAGCGAAGCATAGCTGAAAACAATTTTATCCACCAGCTTGCTGTAATTTGTTAAAAAGGCTATCGGTGTTTGAATCTTCTCTATTTGAAGATTTACGGTAATATCTTTGAGGAGATTCTCCGTATAGTCCAAAAAGAGCCTATTTTGCTCCTTGAGATTTTTGTACTCTTGATAGTGATCTATTTTTCGACGCAGCTCTTCTATCATAAAGGGCTTGAGTATATAGTCATTCGCGCCTTGTTGGAGCGGGATGCCTACTGTATCGTTATTGATATAATTGACCATCAAGATAATAATTTTCTCTTTGAATTTAGTGATGAGGGGAGTGCAGTTTTGACCGGGTATCGTGGTGGAGAGCAGATAGACATCTCCATTGCTGCCCCTGATCGCCTCTTTTATCGAGCTGTAAATAGCAACAGTATGACCAACCTCTTGCAGTTTGGCGGCAATGCTTTGAGCCAAATAGAGCTCATTTTCTATGATAACAATTTTCATTCATTAGTCCAATCAAAATAGGTTAAATTCGCTACGGCTTGCACTGCGATCCCCTCTTTTCTGCCCAAAAAGCCAAGCTCTTCAGCAGTTGTCGCTTTGATATTGACAAAGTTTGCGTTTATCCCAAGCAGTTGTGCCAAATTGTGCCGCATCCTCTCCTTGTAGGGTGATATCTTCGGTATCTGAGCGATGATACTCAAATCGACATTACCGATGACGAGACCGCAAGAGCGGATGGTTGCAACTGTGGCTTCAAGCAGTTTTCTCGAGTCGATCCCGGCATACTGCGCATCATTATCGGGATAGAATTCGCCGATATCTCCAAATCCGGCAGCGCCAAGGATGGCGTCGATAAGCGCATGGATCGCCACATCTCCGTCGCTATGCGCCTTGAAGCCGTAAGGCACATCTATTTGCGTACCGCAAAGCATCATTGTTTTTCCGGTTTCAAAAGGGTGAATATCGATGCCAAAACCTGTAAGTGTTCTGCTTGAAGGTTTTTTGAGGCAGGAGAGTTTTTTGAGATCTTCGATGGTGGTAAGTTTGTGGGCGTTTTCAGAACCCTCCACGAAAAACACCTCTCCTCCGTTTGCCGCAATGGCGCTGCTCTCATCGGTAAACTCAATACCGCTTAGAAAGGCTTTTAGGAGAGTTTGTGTCCGGCTGAGCTGCGGTGTTTGAACTCTTAAAGCCTTGCTTCTATCAGTAGGTATTTGGTCGATATAGAGCGTATCTACAACCGGCAGAGCCGGAACGATACACTCAGCCCTGTTTTTGGCATCCAAAACTCGTTGCACCATCGCATCATCGATGCAGCACCGCGCTATATCGCTGACGAGAACATAGGGGGTTGTAACGATTTGAAGCGCATTGGCGAGTGAGGCTTGCCTCGTGCTGCCCCCCTCTATGTACTCGAACGGGGCGAAATTTTTCATGAGCCGTATATCCTCTTTGGAGGAGACGATAATAATCTTGGCAAAAGTATATCGGCTTGCAAAATGGTCTGCTGCTTGGAGCCAAACCGGCTTCTCTCCGCTATAAAGCCACTGTTTTTTTGGTTTCATTTTGAAACGCGTCGCGCTGCCGGCTCCTAGGAGTACCAGTGTAATATCAGACAAATAAGAACTCCATTTAGCTAAATTGTGTAGGGAATTGTAACACAAAGTAGGTATATATAAACTTT
>DZAQ01000077.1 GCA_022729615.1 Sulfurovum sp. | reverse complement strand
TCCCCCTAAAGCTCTCTTTACATTCTCATCTGCCATAGAGATATTCCATGCCGGCTCCCAAACCACATCGACTTCAACGATCCCTGCATCCCCGATTTTTTCTACCGCTTCACGCACCCACTGTACGATCATTTGATGGAGCGGACATCCTCTAGTGGAGAGTGTCATGATCACTTTGATATTGCAGCTCTCCTCGATGATGGCGTCATAGATAAGCCCCATCTCTACAAGATTGAACCCCACCTCGGGGTCTATTACGGTACTTATCGCCGCAAATACATCCTCTTTTGTTATGGTACACATTTTTATCCTTTATTATTTTTTGATTCCGTATGAGAGCATCTGTTGCATTGTAATATACAAAAAAAGCGCCCCCGCCACGAGAAAACTCACACCGCCCTTGAATACTGTATCGGATTCAAAACCCAGCCCAAAACCGGCTATCACGACCCCGGCCACTGTAAACCAGAACATAAATGACGCACCGAGCTTGGGATACATCTCATGGAGCATCGGCACCCTCTCTTTGCCCACCAAAGGTGAAAATCGCTCAAACCAGACCAGAAACGGAACGATTTTATAGAGGTGTCCCAATATGAAAAATGAGACAAACCCTGTGATCAAAAACCATATCCCCGTATGCAAAAAAACTTCATTTGCAGTGAGATAATAGGTCACCGTCAGGGATATCGCCACAATGAGCGATAGGAGCGCAAAAAGGATGGATTTGAGCCAAATATCGAGTTCTTTACGCACAATAAGTTTTCCTATATGGTACACCTGTTTGATATAAAAAAGACTCCCAAGCAGGGTCGCAAAAGTCCCCAGCCAGTCCAATATTTTGATGCCAAAAAGCGAACCTGCAAGAACCAAAATGACACCAGCAATGAGCAGTTTGACAGCATAGCCGATAGCGCTCTGCTCAAACCCGTGCGCAAGTGAAAACATAGGCAGCAGCACCAAGGATAATCCCATAATCGTCATGAAGATATAGCCGCCAAGCAGTGCAAAAGCATGAGATTTGATCATAGGCGAAACATCAAACTCCCATACGCCTGCAAACCCAAGCGCTATGGCAAATCCGGTAAGAATCCCCACAAAAAGAGATCCATTCCCCCATAGTACTGTGGAAACGGTCAGATTTTTGAGTTTCGATTTTCGTAGAGTTGCGTAGCTCTCAGCAGCGAAAATCACCATCGCGCCAAGTACCAACAGCCCTCCGTAAGAGAGCAGCTCCGGAAGAAACCAAAATCCCGCAACCATCATAATGATACCTATGACCAGCATAGGAAAAATAGCATAGTAGAGATCTACCGCCGCATGTCCTACTTCCAATACCACAGGAATCAATTGCGCCATAGCCCCAAAAATGACCATCATCACATACCCAAGCAAAAAGAGGTGTATCCATCCGGCGACATCAAATTGCTGATAGCCGAAAGAGGGATCCAGAAAAAGCAGTGCAATCATCGAGAGAAGATAAAAAACCACTCCGCCACGGAAAAATGGAGTCACCAGCTTCAGTGGCGGCGCAAAATCTTTGGAGATCGGTGTCATCAATAATTAGCCGTGACAGCTTGTTTGTGCGAGATCGGTCTTTTCGCTTTCGCCTTCTTTGTATGAAAAGATAAGCTTTACGCGCCCATCCTCCATATCTACTGCGTCAATATCATAATTTTCTCCTATTTTGTCGAGAAGCCCCATCGGTTTTTTGTGGTTGATCATCACCAGTTTTTTGGCAGGATCCGTGATCAGCCCTAGTCCCGCCATCGCATTGACCATCGGATCGGGCGGTCCGCATCGTGAAGTATCGAATTCATAGTATTGCGTCCCATCCTGCGTATAGGTAAAAAATGGAACCGTTGCGCCGGTGACGCTTACCTCTTGTTTTATTGTACTCATAAGTTCTCCTTATTTTTATTATAATTTTATTGTATCAAACGAAGTGTAAAAATCTCTTGATACAAATCAATTCTTGTAAATATAGCGATATAATTATCTATTTTCTCTTGCGCTAAATCAACTTTTAATGATAAAAGTAGTGTTATGATTTGAAAGAATAACCAAAGGATAACTCAATGATCAAGCGATCGATAGCTATTGCTCTTTGTTTTGGCGGTCTGAGTCTGCTTCAAGCGGAGGGCGGCGACGGAAAAAGAGTTTTTGAGACATACTGCTGGGGGTGCCACCATCAAAGCGCAGAGGCGTTTGGTCCCTCATTTGCTCAGATCGCATCCCAGCGCAATGAGGATCAGATCAGAGCGATGATCACTGATCCTGCGTCAGTTTCCAAGGCATTTGGATATAGCCGCAATGCGATGCCCCCATTTGCTCTCACGGAGAATGAGCTCAGCGCGATCTCTTCATATATACTCTCTTTTAAACCCAAAAGCAAAGAGGGCAACTAATGTTTCGACTCTCTAATCTCCTCAAAAGCGTCACCGATGGGAAGCCCGCCCGCAGCCTAGATGGAAGTATCGCGATCTGGAACTTTACCAATCGCTGTAACCTCTCCTGTATGCACTGCTATTCCAAAGCAGATCTTGAAGCGGTCGATACGCTGCAAACCAAAGATATCCTTGATACGCTTCCAAAACTCAAGCAAAACGGGGTCAAGTTCATCATCTTCTCCGGAGGCGAACCTCTGACGCGAAAAGATATCTTTGACATTGCTGCTGAATGCAAGAGGCTTGGGATCGTCACCTACCTCTCAACCAATGGACTCTATGTGCGCAAAGGAAATGCCGAAAAGATACTCGATACATTTGACTATATCGGTATCAGTATCGACGGAAGCGAAGAGACTCATGACCATTTCAGGGGACTGAAGGGTTCATTTCGGGAGTCGATGGAGGCGGTTGATCTGCTCAATAGCTACGGCAGAACCAAAGTCGGCATCCGCTTTACGCTTACCAAGGAGACGCTGCCTGATTTGCGGTTCATTTTTGAGCTGGCTGAAAATCACAAGATACCAAAGATCTATATCTCGCACCTCGTCTATAGCGGACGAGGATTGGACAATCTGGCGATGGATTTGGACAAAGAGGAACGGCTGGAGGCGGTCAACTTTATATTAGATAAGGCTTTTGAATATTTTGAAAGCAACCGTGATATTGAGGTAGTGACGGGCAATATGGAGATGGATGCGATTCTCTTTTATGACAGGTTCGCGCAAAAATATCCGGAGCTTGCCGGGGAGATGTGGTCGCGATTGGTCGAGTGGGGCGGCAATAGCGCAGGGAGAAAACTGCTCAATATCGACAGTGAAGGGTTTGTCAAGCCTGATCCCTTTTTCCCGCTTAAAGTGGGCAATATTCTGGGGCAGGATTTTACTGAGATCTGGAGCACTGCGCCGACTGAAGTTTTGGAGAAACTCAGAATCCATCCGCGTCAAATAGGCGGAAAGTGTCATGAGTGCAGGTATCTTGCGATTTGTAACGGCGGATCGAGAAGCAGGGCATATGCTATTTATGGCGACCTATGGGCGGAAGATCCGTCGTGTTATTTGAGTGAAGAACAGATGAGAGGGGTATAAAAATGGGAAAAGTCTATTTGACAGGTGCTGGTCCCGGAGATTTGGAGTTGATTACGGTCAAGGCATTGCGCTTGGTGCGAGAGGCGGATATCATCATCTACGACAGACTCGCCAATCCCGATATCCTCAAAGAGGCGAAATCCGGATGCGAGTTCGTCTATGTGGGCAAAGAGGATTCGCACCATACACTGCCGCAAGAGGAGATCAATGAAGTTATCTATCAGGCCGCGCTCAAGCATGAAAGAGTTGTGCGTCTCAAAGGGGGTGATCCGTTTGTCTTCGGGCGTGGCGGAGAGGAGGGAATTTATCTTCATCAAAGGGGGATTGCTTTTGAGATAATCCCAGGGATTACTTCGGCTATTTCCGTCCCTGCATATGCGGGAATACCGGTGACTCACAGAGGAGTGACGGCTTCATTTCGCGTCGTAACCGGGCACGAATCCGACAAGGGAGAGTCGCAGATACCGTGGGAGAACTTCAAGACGGACGATACGATCGTTTTCTTGATGGGACTGCACAGGCTCAAAAAAATCACCGCGAAACTTATCGAGATCGGCAAGCCCAAAAATCATCCTATAGCTGTCATCAGCCGCGGAACGACACCCGAAGAGAAGACGGTGGTGGGCACACTGGAGGATATCTACGCAAAAGCCAAAGATCTGCCTACCCCTGCATTGATCATTGTGGGTGAAGTGGTCAAGCTCAGAGAGGAGTTGAGCTGGTTTGAGTCATAAAATCCTCAAAAATAATTCAATTAAGGTATTTTTCTCGCTACACTTGCTATAGTTTGGCAAAAACTACAGCAAGGGGGTGGCATTTCGATGCATGAATTACAAGAAATCCCGCTCTTTTCGGGACTAAATGAAGAATTTCTCAAAGAGGTCAAAGAGAGTGTCTTGATCAGACACTACAAAAAAGAGAGTATAGTTTTTTATGAGGGCGAAAAGACCGACTATTTGCATATTTTGCTAAGCGGTACAGTGAAGGTGTACAAAACTACCCACAAGGGTACGCAAGTGCAGATCAACCGCTTCTCCGCGCCCGCTCTGCTTGGGGAGTTTGCCTATTTTGAAAAGGAGGCGTTTCCGGCTACTTGCGAATTTATCAAGGATGGCACAATAGGTCTTTTGCATTTTGACAAACTCTATTCATGCTTAAAAGATCCAAAATTTGCCCTAGAGCTTATCAAATCAATCTCTAGAAAAGTTTCAGTACTTTCAGCCTTGGTGCACAAAGAGACGATACTCTCTTCGGAGGCGAAAGTAGCCGATTTGATCCTCAGAAAACCCTCTTCATTCCTCAAGCTCAAAAATAATGAGATCGCCTCTATCCTCAATCTCACCCCTGAGACCTTTTCTCGCATTCTGACGAAGCTGAAAAAAGAGAATATCATCCAATTTGATGAGCATAAAATCGAGGTGCTTAACGAAGAGGCGCTCTGTCAGATCGTTGAGGGCAATTCCATCAAAGAGTGCACCCACTGCATTGATGAATTTAAAAAGCTTCTGGAGCAAAAAATTCCTTAGAGACCTCCGCCTATACTCCATCTTCCCACTCTTGAAAGAGCGGGCTAAAGTACTCAAGCCGTACTTTTTTGAACTCTTTGGTTGAGTAGAGCTTCTCATAACCGCTCAAATGATTCTCTTTGGCGATCTCATCGATAATGGCATTGCACTCTTCAGCGCTTTTGGCATGCACCATCGCGAAGAGGTTGTAGGGCCAATTCGGGAAGCTGGGACGCAAATAGCAGTGGCTTACCGCTGAAAAACTGGCGATCTGCCTCCCGATCTCTTCGGCACTCTCTTCGGGTACGCTCCAAACACTCATAGCATTGGCGGTAAATCCGGCGTTGCGATGGTTGAGGATCGAGGCAAAACGACGCATCACGCCGCTCTCTTGGAGCTCTCCTGCAATCTCGAAAAATCTCTCATAGGCGATTCCCAGTCTTTGGATCGCACCTTTGAAAGGCTCCTCGGTGATCTCGATATCTTTTTGCAGCTCTTTGATCACATCGATATGTAAAGGGGAGAGTTCGATGGCTTTATGGGAGACTTTCGCCACCTCCTCTTTTTTGGCTCTTTTGCCGGTCGTATCCATCTTGACAGAGATTTTGAACATCTTCAGTGTCGGCAGTATGATGGCATCCTGAGCGTTTGCTCTTTGTCGGAGTATCCCGATTGTCTGCTCAAGTCCAAGTTTTGAATCAGGCGCAACGGCGATGGTGAACCAGAGATTGTAGGCATGGTTGCGCAGATAGTTATGGCTCACTCCGGGGTGCTCGTTGATGATAGCAGCAGCATGATCGATATCCCCCTCTTGTATCTTGAAGGCGACCAATGAGGAGCGGTATCCGAGCCGTTTGGTATCGAAGATAGCGGATGTTTGGCGGATGATACGATCTTCTTTGAGTTGTTTGACCATCGTGATCACCTCTGTTTCGGTGCTTCCAAGAGTCTTGGCAAGCACCTCAAAAGGTCTTTGTGTCAAAGGAAACGAATTTTGCATCTGAAAAAGCAGTTCATCTTTCATGTCTGAAATCTCCATTAATAAAATCTAAGAAAAAGCCCTATCAAAAGAGAGAGCAGTATGGTCACTAAAATAACGGCAGCATTATACCAGTGAAGAGGTATCGGAAGTTTGGTATCGATCCACCCGACAATCTTGATGGCAGGAAATATCATAAAAAAAAGCATCACAATACTGAAAACTAAGGTCAAAACAGTATCCATCATCACCGAATTCCATAGTAGCTATCTATAAAGGAGCGCTCTTCTTCGGTAGTGAGGGGAATGGAGCCGATCGTTGAACCATTGTTGTCCAATACCACAAGAGCATCTCCTGTGATTTTGAGATGTTTTTGCCCCCATGCTTTTTCTAGCGATTCAAGCTGTTTGAAGAGCATCGTATTGGATGGTGTCTCTTTGAAATCGGGATCTTCTTTGCTTTTGATCTGTATGCCCCCAAAGCGTTTGTCCAGATAGTAAGGGCTATAGGTTGTGACAAATGTATAGATGTGCTCATTTTTGGATGAGGGTTTGCTTTCAAGAAAAGCAGTGATTCCAAACCCAAAAAAGAGTATCGCCAACGCCCATGGCAAAAATCTCTTCCAGTTATTCATGATAATCCTTAGCGGAGCAAATTTCAATAT